>WAKA01000183.1 GCA_015523565.1 Candidatus Heimdallarchaeota archaeon
GCAATAAGGACTCAATCAACGAAACCATCCAAAACCATAAAAAAACATTAAACAATTTTCAATTGGGAGAGTTTCCCACAAAAGGTGGGGTACCCAAGCCTGGTCCAAGGGGCGTGACTGGAAATCACGTGTGCTTCCGCACGCGCGGGTTCAAATCCCGTCCCCACCATTTTTTTACATAATCAGTTTGATATTAATCAGTTAAAATTGAAATTAAGTCATTTTAGGATGCTATTGAGGGTATATTCCAGCGAACAGGAACAAAAGGGGGAGGAGATGAATAAAGAGGATACAATTTAAGATTTGGAACTTTTGGAGTATATTCGACAAGTGGGTATTTTCTCAAGGTTTGATGAATATGGGAAATTTCCTTTTCGTGCAATGCCTTGCCAATAATCCGCACCAATGTATAGGTTTCAGGATCAGGCTCAAATGAGAATAGCTCCTCAAAAGGGATTTCAACGACAACCATAGGATAAGTGGGGATTTCCTTGAAAAATACGGTTTGTTGTTCAGAATTGATGACAAGGAATCCCTTTGGCTCAATTGTTTCTGCATAGCCAGTCCGTTCAAGTGATCCAGTGTATAATACATGTTTCAATTGCTGTGATCGATGGATATGACCAGAAAGAATGAAAGGAACATTGGATGGAAGTTTTGGAATGGTAAGTCCGTTTCTGAACACATAATTTTGAGGCCCGATTTTGGCACCCTTAAATATTTGATGACAAATAATTATGGCTTGTTTTTTGATTTTTTGGGCAAGACGTATTGCTCTTGCCATTACCTGCTCAGGCATTTTTGTGTAAGGAAATCCAATGATGGAGAGATTTTCCAAATCAACGTGTTTCAGTGAGTTAAGGACATGGAAGTTAGGATAATAGAATTCTAAAAGATTGTTTTCATAGAATGATCGATCATGGTTTCCTGGAATCAGAAAAAAATCCATGCCTGTTTCGAGTAACTTTTCAAAAAGTCCGACAGCCCTTTTTTTGATTGGGGGAGAGGGATTTGGCATATCAAACACGTCACCAGTATGGACAAATGTATCCACAGAATTTTTTATGGCGTACTCAACTGCATGTTCAAAAGCCCTAAATTTTGCATCTATAGAAGGATAAGACCCATCTATTGGCCTTGCCATTTTATGTCCGAAATGGGTGTCTCCAACTGCGACAATTTTCATTTACAATTGTATCCAAATAAGGTTAATAAGGACATTTCGTTTTGCCAACAAAATGTTGCTAGATAGATGAGAATTCTTGGATTCTTATGTAATCAAAGAAAAATTGCTGTCGCATCAAAAAGTACCTTGATTGCGAAAACCAATATCAAAACGGCACTTCCTTTTGTGATAAGCAATACAACTCGATCTGGTGCATATTTATTGGAGGTGGAAAGCAAAGCTGAGAAAAACAGCACCCATGTCAAAATGCCTGATAGAAACAGGATCGCTACGATAAATCTTTCAAAAAATGTATCCAAGGGGATATCCAAATTGAGAACGTAGGGACCAAAGCTCATCCACCATAAATAGCTCCAAGGGGAAGTGGAAACAAGCACAAATCCAAGACTATATTGCCTTAAAATGCCAGTTGATACTGAGCTTTCGGATGCAATCTCACGAATGTCCACGGAATGCGACCTGAAAGCAGAAATTCCAATGAAAGAAAGAATAAATGCATTGAGAATAAAAAGTGAAAAACGAACCCAATCATTTTCGATCAAACCCGAGAGTACTTCCGACCCAATGAACAAAACCGTCATTGCGATGACAAAATCAGCAGACATGGCCCCGATACCCGTTGTCAGTCCCAAGACAAATCCCTTATGTTTTTGAAATGCCTGCTTAATTATTTCCATGTTGACGGGACCCAAGGGTGCTGCAAGGCTGAAACCTAAAACAGACAGTTGTATGGCGGTCACTAGAGAAATTGCCATAGTTCATGCCATTTCATTGATATCAAAAGTTTTATCTCTGTGGCAATGTCCATAAAATTTTTCCGAATGCGTTAAACTTTTTAAAAAGAAATCAGGAAAGATCAGATATGCCATTTACACCTTATCATTGGGGAATAGCATTACTTGTTGGACGGAGGTTTGACTCAGGCGATAGGTTCAGGGTAACGATCATTTCCCTTATTATGATTACAATCCCCGACATTGAGGGCTTTGCAAATGTGATTATGGGAATACCTGTCGAGATTCATGGACCACTTCATTCCCTTCCTGTTTCAATTGCAATTTCATTGCTTGTTGCATTAGGATTGAAGATTTTTTTCAAAAAGGTGGGTACAATAGAATTTTTTGTTTATGTGTTAATAATGCCCATTGGACATATTCTTATTGATCTCCTTATATATTCAGACATGAAACCTTTATGGCCATTCACGGATTTACAGAACCCCATGGCTCTGCCATTCGGGAATGCCTTGGCTATTTTAATCTGTTTAGTGGCATATTTTGTTTGGGGAAGTTGGGCTATTTGGGAATGAATGGATGATACGTTGTAATCCTATGTGAAACTAATTCAAGAAAACCAAGACATTGCAATGGAAAGAGCAATTGGTACAACAATAAACAAGAACATGTAGCGGAAGTACATCCGTCTTATGTTTCCACCTTCAATTTCTGTCTCTATACCTGTCCTATAGCTCAATTCATCAATGATTTCTTCAAAGACCCCTTTGTCACTATTATGATTTGAAGATTTCAATTTTAGAACACGTCTCTTTCCGTTATCATCCCACCAAATCTTCGCTCGTATATCCGTTATCACATATAAGATTCTTCCGCGTTTCCTCAATACTGAGTGATATTTCGCACGGATATCCTCTATCGAGTCATATGGAATGAATTGTTCGGTATCATTCCCAAAGATAAACGTCACCCCATCATTTTCAAATTCCACACTGAACATTTTTAGGGTGTTCCACCACATTACAGGACCGTAAAATATGAAAAAAATTCCGAAAACACCCAAAAAATAGAGGATACCAACCAAAGTTTGATTCCAGTCTGGATTGTATTTGAAATGCCAAAAATCCAGTCCGAGAATAATTCCAAAGAAAAATGCCATTCGGAGAATAACCCTTCTCTCTTGGGCAGGATCTTTGTCCCACTCATAGTATAGACTTTCATCCTGTTCCTGCATACACATAACACAAATAAACCATATAAAAATCATATCATTTAATAATAGAATAGTGTGGTTTTTCACCCATTATTTGTTGAGGATCTCTTCTTGCCAACAAATAAGATCCCAGAGGGTACCACTTCTTGAATTCATTCTGCACCATTGGGTGAAACGAGCTAAGACATTGTTAAAATAGCTCTGGTAGACAGGTGAGATTGAGATTTCTTCATTACCATGTATAAATTCTGCAAGGACGGCAATTCCCTCTCTGAATTCTTGGTAATTTTGGAAATCCACGATCATGGGAAGCATGAGTGAACGGGGGAGCTTATGAATCTTGGTGGTGACATACCATCTGTTACCAAACTTGGAGTAGTATTGCATTACATGCATGAGTTCATGGACAAGGATGGTTTCACAAACGGAGGATCTGTCGAGGAACACCATGTGATTGGTATGGTCATACATTCCCAAGATCTGGATGTCTGCTGTTTCTGCATGGGAATACGGAACTGGAAGGTCGTCAACCAGGTTCTCTAGATTGTTCACTTCAACAATTATCGGTGCTGGGATGGCGGAATGGATTGTTCCTTTTGATAACTTCTCCCAAATTTCGTTTGCCTTTTTCTGGAATGAAGTTTTGGTAGAAATAAGGAAAAACTCCTCTATCCTTTCAAGTTTTTCCACATCAAGCCTTACTTTTGCAGAGAGTAAGTTTATTGGATGAGAGGTCTGAATAGGGAATTCATACCTTAGTGTCTCCAGTTCAGTGTTAGTTGACAGAAGCATTGATTTGAATGATTTCAATTGGGTATTGAGGCGTTTCCAACCATTGTTGTAGACAGATATGTCCACAGAAATTTCTCTTAGTTTGAAACGGATTGGAAGTGCGGAAAGTGCACCCACCTTCACAACAAGGAAATTCCCGTCTTCTCTTTTTTCAAGTGTAGCGGACATGCTTATGGGATTTCTCGGCATTTTATCAATAAATCCCAATGGGGAAAGAACGTCTTCCACGGAGTACTGAATCGGAAAGAGATCCTTACTTGAAATTTCCTCTTGTGATCTTTCCAATAATTTTCTTAGATGTATTACAACATCGCTCTTTTTGATAGATGTAAAAAAATTGTCCCCGTCAGCAAATTCTTGAACAAGGGAATAAAGCATGATCCTTTCGGTAACAGATCTTCGTTGTTGTAGCCCGTATACAAGTTTTGTTGAGAGTATCCGCCATTTCAAAAGTTCTTCATCAACCCTGCGACCCAGCATAAATTTGAGAGCCATGATGTACACAATTACCAAATCATAACTTACTCTTTCATAGGGATCCATAGGATCAAGAAAGTCTTGGAGGAGTTCAATTGCCTTTTTCATTAGCTTTTTACAATCACCAACCTCCAACTGGCGGATGATCAATATTTTTACAATTTTCTCAAGGTACATTGGTCTTAGATTTGGGAGTACTTTGTCCAGCATTTCTCTTGTCCAGAGTTTGTTCAATGTGGTCTTCAAATCGTTACTTCTTAAATCAGTGTTTACCAGAATTGTGGCATAAGCCATTTCCACAATCACTATGTCTGCGATATCCACATTGAGTTCGAGGCATCGTTTTATTGTTTCCGTGATTTTTTGCCATTTGTCCCTCTGCCACTGTTCCCTTGCCAACACCTTGTAAAAGTATGCATTGTAAACTGCCGTCAAGAGCCTTGAAGGATGAACGGCACGAAGGTCAGAGAATGAACCAATAAATGACTGTATTTCCTCAACTGTTGCCAATAACATTTCTTTGCTGGTTTCCTTTCCTAATAGTATAGCCATTCCTACCTCTGTTGACATGATAACGTCATAGAACAACAATTTTGTAGCGGGATCAAGCCTTGGGAATATGTCTGGTGCAATGGTATTGATGAATCTCTTGACAAACAACGAGTAATTTTCAATATTGGCCATATCTGGATTGTAATAGCAAGTTCTCAATAGTGTTGAGGACATAACCAGAACCATCAGTGGAGTTTCCTTTCTCTCATCCATAATATTCCAAGTGAATTCCAATACCGATTTCAATGCCTCTTGGTACTCAGTCAGATCAAGTATGTCATTCCCAGTTTCAATAGCCCCTTCATAAGTAAGTATTTTGGCAGTCACAATGTTGGCAGAAGTCTTGATAAATGGTACAAACATTTTGAACCTTGCAAAGTCCTTGTATGCATGCTCACCAAATTTGTGTGCAAGTATTCCCAACTTTTCAATCAGTTTTTTGTCATTAAAGATATTAAGTTGTGTCAGGGCACCGATTATCGTCTGAAATGCAGAATAGATGTATGGTCTGGCAAAGGGATGGTATTTTTCTGCATCAAAGCCCTCCATGGCTTCAACCAAGGGTTGTTTCACGATTTTTTCGAAATACCCCCTAAACTGCTCAAAGAAAAGGATATTGAAATTCATTGCCAAAAAGACAATCTGTTCAATCACATTCCAGTGATTGATGTTTGCGTCTATCCATGCCTTATATTGTGAAATCCGTTCCCCTGTAAGAACCACCTTTCTGAGGAGAATTTCCATAATTCCTCCAATTTGGTTCCTGTTGATATAATCCTCAACCAATTGTATAAGTTGCACATCAGAAATGGAAGACATTCTCAAAACCCAGTACATCGCAGTAGGAGAATTTCTCTTGAGGCGTTTCTCTGTGATGTCATGAAGTGTTTTCCTGTCAAGGGCAGAAAACTCATAAGTAGTCCTAAAAAAGGTCAATTGGTGTTTTCTCCCACCGAAAGATGATATCTCCTTCAACAGTTCCCTTGTGTCTAAGTCCTCAATGTCCATGATTTATTTGTGGAAAGATGAATATTAATCTCATTTGCCTACAGATGGACTTACGCATTCAGGGAACTCAAGAGTTTATCCAAAGATTCGACGCGTGTGCGAATGCTCTTGAGAAATTGTGCTTCTGTTTGGTTTTCCACAGTAGTTTCCAGTTCCTCCAATTCTCGTTTCAGGGACTCATTTTTCTTTTGATGCGCACTTATGAAATCATTCCATCGCCTATTGTCACCTATGATTTCCCGCAATTCGTGCTCATCCTCTTGTACTTTGTATCCAGAGAAGAATGTGGAAAAATTGTCGATGTCCCTAAAGATCATTATACGGGATTCGATCTCCATCTCAATTCGCAGGATTTCAGCAAGACGTCCGTACATCTCTTCACGCTTGTTGTATTCCTCTTCTTTTCTTGCCACTGCCTCAACAAATTTCTTTAGTTGCTTAACAGCAGACTTGAAATCATCTGCTATTGTGTAATGTGCAGACCTTCCCTCCACTCGTTTCTCAAGAATCCCAAGTTTGATGTATTCTTTGACCTGTGCTAAGACACTGTTGCGGGAAGCCCCTGTTTCTTGCACCAGCTCCTTAAAACTTAGACCTGGTTGTTCCAATAGAACCAGAAGAACGGTAACTGATCCCGCAGATTCAAGTCTTAGAGCATATTCTATGACGTCCATAGTTCCGAATCAACTAGTACAACTCCTCAGACCACTTTCTTTTTTAATGATATTGAATAGGGCATGAATTTGAGCAATGTTCTAGCAACACAACTTAGGAAATGATATTGTGGAAGTTTCAGTATTAAATCTATTAGGAATCATTATAGGTCTTTTGAAAATAGAAAGTAAAGAGTTTCTGCATGTTTGTTCATAGAGAAACGCAAGTTATACAAACAAATCCAAATTATGAAAAAGAAATTCCTGCATCATAAAATTGAAAAGGCCAGAGATTCCCCACTTGTTCTCTGCGCTTACAGAACAATTAAAGAGCAAAGGGAGGTGTTCATATTTTTCTTTTAGCTTGGTTATGATTTCATATTCTTGTTTTGAATAAGCCTGTGAAGACAGCAAATCAGATTTATTACCAACAATTCCAAGAAGCAAATTTTTATTGTTTGTAATTTCAAATAGGAATTCAAACCAATATGGGAGTGATTGGACTGACGATGGATCACTTCTATCATAAACAATCAATGCACCGTCTATTGAAAAGTAGCTAAAAACTATTTTTTGAATGTCTCGAAGTAAACTATTTCCCGACAAATCCCAGATAAGCAAAGGAAAATCAATATCACAAAATTTGAATTCACAAATTGCGATATCCACAATCAGTGACGTGAAGAAATGTGCGGGAATGTTAATTGCGGTACGCATAATTGATGTTTTCCCAACCAACCTATTGCCAAGGAGTAATAATGAAAATTTATGATCCAAAACAATCACGTTATATACATATTTTTCATTTATATTTTTTCTCATCACATTATCGAGAAAATCAGGGTGTTACAAGTTGAGCAATCAATTGCTGTCGGAAATAAGATGAACCACCTCGGCTTGGATGGCGGATATATACAGGGGAAATGCCAAGTTTATGGAGAAATTTTTCTGCAACCCTGCCTACAGCAAATATTTTTGGAAAATGTCCATTTTCCAACAAGTATTCGAGTGCAACTTGAGTGGCATGGAAATCTGCCATTGAAGGTGAACGATTTGACAAAGGAATATTGGTTTGGTGAGGATGTAAGGGAATGGCATTCCAGAGAAAGACCCTTGCCTTCAATTCGGGAAGCGTGTTCCACATAAAGAAAGCGGTTTTCTCATTACTTGAACCAGATTTAGTGGCTATTTTAAGTGGAGAGGTTTGATAATATTGTGCAAAGATTGAAAGGTGCCTTTCGTCAGTGAAAGGCAGACCTGTTCGTCGACAGCCAAGATACCCAGGAGCCTCGCCCAGAAGCATGATATCAAGTGATTTGGCTTTTTCTAAGTATTGCAGAAGATTGTATTGCCGGATAAGGGGAGAATTAGGTAAATCATGAAATGGGCAGATGTCCACATAGGGATTGAATAAATTCTTCCCAGATATTCCTTTTAATATTCCAAGGAAGTGTTTGGGATCAATCAATATTTATTTTTAGGAAATTAATTGTTTTTATCCTTGTGGTCTTGATTACAATATTCTGCTTTAGGAAAAATTTATTTTCTCCCTTTCAAGCATTCCAATATGAATAAAAAAGTTATTTCAGTTGTTGTTATAACAACGATAATTCTTATTGGATTTTTAGCCCTTGGGTTCCTTTTCTATTCAATTTTTCAAAATGCATGCTATTACTTTTATGACGAACAGATAACCCCAGTTAATCTTGCATTGGATGGAAACAAAGATATCATTATCCTTTCGATCAGTACAATCAGCAATACCTCATATGAAAAGGATATTCAATTTGTTGATTACGACGGGGAAACACAAGGCACCTATCTAGTTTTGAATAAAATAACAAGAGATGGAGGATACGCTTGGGCAAGCGTTATTGGGATACAAACGCAATTTTTTCCCCGTACACCAACAGCATTGAAGGTATTGGACAATGATTCAATTATTTTGTCGGCATATGAAATTACAACTGAAAAGTTGGTAACCTATACTTTTGATGGAAATGGGACATTAATCGACAAGAAAGAGTTCCAAAATCAGTCAGACATCACACAAATAATACAGGACGAGGAATACATAATCATCACAAAGAAGAACGGAAGCATCATGGAAATGTTCTGGAATGGAACTGTAGGATGGCAACAGTCAATTGCAGGCTTAAAAGCGATAAGACAGGTGAACAGTACATCGTACATTATAAGTCAACGAAATAATGTAATTTTCATGCAAGATGGAAATATTATCAAGAATGTAACGACAGAAATTGAGACAAGAGACTTATTTTATTTAAACGAGAACATCATATTAACTTCGAATGATGATATGGCATATCTTATAGATCAAAAAGGGAACGTAGTGAATTCATTCAATTATTCAATGATTTCCTTTCCCAATTTCCAGCAAGTTGGAAACAAAATTGCAATTATGTCAGAATTTCATTCCTCACATATTCCTTATGCAATCAAGGAGTGGCATGCCAAAAATTTGGGGACAAATGCAACAGGATATGGAGGGATTATCTTGATATTGGATCACGAATTGACCCTAACCAATGCCATTTTGTTATTTGGGACACAACAAACCATTCCTTACCTAATAGATGACCAAGACAACCTAACGATTGTTGGTATTGCAAGGCAACAAAATGAGGCGACAGGATTTCAAAAGGAATTACGGGGAGGAGAGGATCTGTATGTCATAAAGGCAAAAAACAATTCGGTACAGTGGGCAACGTATTTTGGATTTGATGCGACTGCATACAAAAATTGCTTTTAATTGGTCAATCCGTTAAAAGATGACGGGCAACAGGACTGTAATAGACATAGGTACTTAACGTTTCTTTTTGGAAAATCAATTTCTTCAATTTGTATTGAGTTAGGTAAAGCTTCACTTGAACCCTATATGAATCCTTGCCTGCAATGGGTATCCTAAGTTCAAATCGTCGATTTTCATATTGAGCCAACTCTGAAGGAAGACCCAATTCCTTTGGATTGAGGGTCATCAATGGAGATGATGGTTTCAAGGAAAAGACAGGAGCCTCTTTCCAGATAAGACGATATGCATCATCATTCAAGGCATTGTAGCTTTTTCTGAAATCAGTATGGTAATAAAGGTCCCTGTTGAACAGGACAGGTTCAAACGCATCAGGGAATGCAGTCGCAGGAATTCCATCACGTTCCAATAATGCCTTGAAGAATGACGGTACAAGAAAGGCACCCCTGACAAGCACAGCATGCTCAAAATTTTGGAGTGTGCGATCAGTTCCCTCAGCAATCATTTTCACCAACTCATCATACTTGCTTTCTGGGAGTGAGATCTTTGACGCGTCAATGGAAAATACATCACATATTGCTTGGATAAGGTTATCCCGTGAAAGTGGTTGACAAATTTCATGAACTCGATTGCAGATTTCACCATTATGCACAAGAATATCTGAAGAATAAATTGCGGGACCAAAGAGCAAATCTTCTTCGAATCCCTCATCCAATGAGAAGAATTGAACAGACCTGATATAAACGCTACGATTCCCAACGTTCTCAACATCAGCACTGCAGAATATCACTCCGTTTGAATGACTGGTCTGTACATCAACATTGATTTTTGGATACAATGAAAGAACCTGCTCCCTTCTTGAATTGATTAGATTCCAAAGAATGGACACAAAACCAGCAAGTCCGCCCGCATATTGAATTAGGGTTTCAATAACCATAAAATAAGGCAAAGAAATCAAATAAAAAACATGATCATCAGATGGATTGAAATTCAGAAAAACAAAAGAAAATACATAACAATTATAGGAATACAAATATTTTTATGCTACAGATAAGGAATATCATGCGATTGTA
>WAKA01000184.1 GCA_015523565.1 Candidatus Heimdallarchaeota archaeon
ATGTGTATAAGAGACAGTCTTCCATTTGAATGTAGCTTATAATATTTTGGAATTTAGCTGTTACATTTTACAAATTATATTTTGTTGGTTGTCTTTTTGGAAATTAAATTATATTATTTTATTTTGTAAATTTTCTCTTTCTGTCAAATGCGATAAGTGCTGCAACAAAACCAGCCACGACTACAATTGGACTGATTGGTGATTTCTTTGCTTCTGAACTTGCTGCTGCACTTGAAGAAGTATTTGTTGTGGTACTGCTTGTTGTTGTGGTTGTTGATGTTGTGGGTGCTGGTGGCAATGTCCATCCTGTTTTATGGATTTCTCCCCATTCTTGTGAAGATGTGGAGATTAAAATACCGTCAATCCCTGAAACATCCTTGTTCCATGCCCACATGCTACTTGGGTACACCAATGGAATAACTGGCAAGTCATCATGGATTGCTTTTTGAACTGCATGTGCTTTTTCAATTCTTACATCTGGATCAAGCTCTGTTGTATAATTGCTGATCAGATTTTCCAATGTGTGGTTGACGTAGTTATAGAAATTGCCTCCTGTTGGAAGGAAACTGGATTCTTCATACAATCCTGTTGGATCCCAATCAAGACCCCAACCATAGCCAACAAAGAAGATATCATATCCTCCGTCGTCATAAAGACCAGGGGGACCGTCTGCACCGAATGTTCTTGGAATGATATCACCCCAACCTGTGGAGACATGTTGCTTGACACCAATACCAATTTTGGGCAATTCTTGTACATAGTTTGCTGCCCATTGATTTCTTGCAGGGTTTGTGTTTGGTGACAACACTGTGATTTCGAAGAAGAAAGTTTCATAAACGCCGTCATTGTCAGCATCTGTGAGCGTGGAATAGTCAAATCCTGCTTCGGTCATTAGTTCTTTTGCAAGAGTGATATTGTATTCATCTGCTTTGAGATTTGGATCCCATCCGACAGATGCTGCTGGCATGGTGGATGCAGCAGGCAATCCAAGACCTTCTAGGATTTGATCTGCAATATATTGCCTATCAACAATGTGTGACATGGCTCTCCTGATTAAGAGTGCATCCATTGCGTCATCTGAAGAATCTCCGTCAGGAACAGCAGAACCGTTACCCCAATAAGGACTCTTGTGGTTCAATGAAATTTCTTGATGAACTGGATCACTGACTATTTCTGTGTGTACATTGGTGTATGCATCGAATTCATTGACACTTGGGACGTATTGGGAATCCATGATGTCAATGCTTCCTGAGACAAGTGCGGAGATTGCAGCTGCTTTTTCCTCAATTTTTTGGTAAACGATCTTGTCTGCATAAACCATGTGATTTGCCCAATAGTTTTCATTTCTGACAAGTGTCACGATTTCATTTGTGTTATCAATACTGTCAACTTTATATGGTCCTGCACCTTGTGCATCTGCACCAGATGGGTCGTCCCAAACACAAGCGGTTGCATTTCCATTCACACAGTCATTATACCTTGATTCAAAAACAGCCTTTTCAATGATTGGTCCTGCAAGCAAGCTTACTGCGAAGGCATACGGCTGATTGAATGTGAACTTAACTGTTTTATCGTCAATCTTGACGAATGATTCATTGTTGAAGTATTGTGAAATGACTGAGTATCCTGCTGTATTTATGGATGGTGTCACTGCAACCTTGTAAGAAAAGACAACATCATCTGCAGTCAAAGAGCCTCCAGATGCGAATTTAAGGTTGTCTTTCAAGGTAACCGTGAATTCAGATCCTGAAATTGTAGGCATATCCGCAGCAAGGTCTGGTACCCAGTCCCGATTATTGTCGTTATCTCTTTTGAACAATCCTGCATATACTGCGGATGTCCATTGAGCTGTTGCATATGAGTCTTGTGTCCAGACACTGTATTCATCAAAGTCATAGGGCAAGCCATATGTGAGGACTTGCTCAGTTTGCTTTAAGTCTGGATTTGCTACTGTAGTGTTTACTGCAACAAGACTCGACAACATAACGAATATCGTCAGTTGGAGTAGTAGAATTCTAGAGATTTTCATAATCATACCTCTTGTTTATTGCTTCTTTGACAAACATCGCTGAAGCACAAGCAATCTAATGATTTTCTGTCTTTTTATTAAGTTATCGTGCATCGAGTGAATAAAAATAAGAATGGAATTCAATATTAAACCTGTATACTATGTGATATTTTCTTACACTACATTTGCATCAAAGTAAGTTTATTTGATCTATATTATTTTTCATCAGCCCTCATATATGGGTACCAGAAGGTTTTTGGAGGATCAAATGTTTCCTTGATGGATCTGACACTTACCCATCTGATTAGGTTTAAGTAAGACCCTGCCTTGTCATTGGTTCCAGATGCTCTTGCTCCTCCAAATGGTTGTTGCCCTACAACAGCGGCTGTGGGTTTGTCATTTATGTAGAAATTTCCTGCTGCGTGTCGAAGCGTTTTTGTCATTTTCTTGATGACTGCCCTGTCTTTTGCAAAAATTGATCCGGTCAGGGCATATATTGATGTTTGATCACACAATTTCAATGTTTCATCCAATTTATCATCATCATATGGATAGACAGTAAGAACAGGTCCAAATATTTCTTCTTGCATTGTTCTAAATTTGGGATTTTCTGTCTCAATTATTGTTGGTGGAATAAAGTAACCGACTGATGAGTCAGGTGTTCCTTCCGTAATGACTTTTGCATCAGGTGCCTCTTCAGCGTATGAGATGTATGAGGTAATTTTCTCATATGCCCCTTCATCAATAACTGCATTCATCATTGTTTCCACGTCTTCAGGATCACCCATCTTGAATTCCTTGAGCTCTTCCAACATGATTCGTTTGATCTCTGGCCAAAGGGATTTTGGTACATACATTCTTGATGATGCAGAACATTTTTGTCCGCAGTATTCAAAGGATGCTCTCAATGCAGCAACCGCAACTTCCACGGGATTGGCGCTTTTGTGGACAAAAATGAAGTCTTTCCCTCCTGTTTCACCAACAATTCTTGGGTAGGATTTATAGTTGGCAATGTTTTCCCCAACCACACGCCACATTTGACGGAATGTTTCTGTTGATCCTGTGAAATGAATTCCTGCAAGATCTGGATGGGGAAGGACAACTTTTCCAACGTCTGCACCACGACCGGGTACAAAATTGATGACTCCTTTTGGCAATCCTGCCTCTTCAAACAATTCCATCAGAAAATGTGCAGAGTATACCGCACTTGATGCTGGTTTCCAGAGAACAGTGTTTCCCATCAATGCAGGTGAAGTGGGCAGGTTCCCTGCAATTGAGGTGAAGTTGAATGGTGTAACTGCAAACACAAACCCCTCCAATGGTCGATAATCCATTATATTCCACATACCTTTTGGACTGTAAGGTTGATCCTCATAGATCTTTTGCATATAATAGGCATTGAACCTGAAAAAGTCAATCAGTTCACATGCTGAATCGATTTCTGCTTGAAAGATATTCTTCGACTGTCCAAGCATTGTTGCGGCATTTAAGGTGGCTCTCCATTTTCCAGACAGCAGATCCGCCATTCTCAGGAAGATAGCCGCTCTCTCATACCATTCAAATGCTTCCCATTCTTCCTTGGCCTCTTTTGCTGCTTCAATTGCTTTTAAGAGAAGTTCCTTATTTGCCTTTGAATAATGACCCAAGACATGTTTGTGATTATGGGGCATAACCATGGTACCCTTTTCCTCTGTGTAGATTTTCTCTCCCCCAATCACGAGGGGGACATCAATTGTCATGTTCTTTAACCTTTCAATTTCCGCCTTCAATGCCTTAAGTTCTGGAGAACCTGGCATATAACCAAGAATAGGTTCATTTTTTGGTTTTGGGATTTTTGGTATACTGTCCATTTTTGATCATGTTTTAATTGCCATGCATTTTATGAAGTCTTAGCTCGCTTCCATAAAGAAACGTCAATTCATTTGATTGTAATTTGGCAATGTTTTTTACGATGTGATAACAGAAATTCATTTGAAGCAATTTCGGAAAATTTGATGCAAGTGATTTATGGGAAAATCTCCTCCTAAATGGTCGTTAAATTGAAGTTTTTGTATTTTTGTTAAGTCAATTTTTTTAGATACCAATTCAATTTAATCATTTTCCTTATTGAATTCTGCAAAACAAAAATTACAACTAGGAAAAAAGATAAGGCAATGTAAGCA
>WAKA01000185.1 GCA_015523565.1 Candidatus Heimdallarchaeota archaeon
CATGGTATGACAATCAAGAATGTAAATATCCTGTATAACAAAGGAGGAAGCATATTACGGCAAATGATGGTCTACCTTGGTGAAAAAGAGTTTCAAAAGGGGTTAAGGCATTATCTGGAAAAATACAAATTTGGTGTTGCAACTTCAGGGGACCTTTGGCAGAGCATCCAAGAGAAAACAGGCAAGCCAGTTGTTGAGCTTATGGAAAGTTGGGTATTGCAGGAAGGATATCCAGTAGTTTCAGTCAAAAGAGAAGGTGAGGAAATTGTGGTCAAACAAAGGCGATTCACATTCCTCCCGAATGATTCAAAGCAGACATGGCTGATTCCCCTTTCAGTTACAGTAATTAATGGAAAAAAGGCAGAACATAAGAAATTTACATTTGATAAGAAAGAAGATAGATTTACCATTGGGTCGTGTGATGCATTCAAAGTTAACACAGACGCGACAGGATTTTATAGGGTCAGGTATGAAGCAGAAGAACTCAAAAAATTGTCAGGGTTGGTAAAAGACAAGACACTTAATGCATCAGACCGTTGGTCCATTGAAAATGACTTATTTGCATTTTTGAAGAGCGGGGAGATAGAATTAAATAGTTATCTTGAATTTTTGCCCAGCTATGAGAATGAAGACAATGCTGTTCCCTTAAGAAACATAGCAAGCCATCTTTCTTTCCTCCATGAGCTTTATGATGACAAGAGAAAAGGGGATGTGGCAAGACAAGGGATAAGCCTATTGGAGAGCATTTTAGGGAACATTGGATATGAACCAAGAGAAGATGAAGACCCAGCCATATCAATGGCAAGACCAGACATCATTTGGACAGCAGTGCAATTGGGGTCAGAAAAAGCAGGAAGCAGAGCAATGGAATGGTTCGAAATGTTGAAGGCAGGCAAAGACATAAGCCCAGATCTTCGGGCGGTGGTGTTAAGAATTGGGGCAATGAAAACCAATGATTGGGAATGGTTTATTGGGAAGTTCAATAGTGCACAGAATGAACAAGAGTTAGTTGATTATGGAAATGCCATTACACGTTTTACAGATGACAAGTTGATTGATAAAGTTGAAGAGTTCATTTTTGAATCCATTCCGTACCGAAACCGAGGAGGGGCCATTGCAATGTTTTGCGCAAACCCCAATGCAAAAGACAGGATTTGGAAGTGGTATCTTTCAAATTTGGATAATTTTGAAAAACTTCACCCATTTATGTACCAAATAGCTTTGGTCAGCGTGATCTCAAATTCAGAACAAGTTGAAAATGACATGAGGGACTTTTTTGAGGGATATGTAAAAAAGAATCCTATGGTTGCGGATGCAGTGGAAGTTGGATTTGAAACACTCCAAATCTCAAAACAAATAAAGAGCCGTTAAGCCAATTCATTTTCCAGCTTGAAAAGCCAATCAAAAAACGCATCATAAACAGATTTTGAAATGTCAAAATTGGATGGACCTAAGGAAACAATCCACTCTTCAATTTCCTGCCGATAGGATTTCAGGATTTCTTTGATTTTTTCACGATTCTTCCCTGCTTTTTTTAGTTTCAGGTGATTATTTTGGATAATATGCTGGAGGGTGACAAGCAAGTCTGGAGGTAACGAATTGACAGTATCAGATTGCCTCAGAGTTTCCCAAAGGTCTTGATTTAAGAGAGACATAGCTGCAGAGCTAATTTTTTTGGATTTTGGAGGCGATACATCGGAAGATCCATCCTTGTTTATGAAATAAGATGCAAGGAGATAAGTTGCGATAAATGCGACAATGGAAGATACAACTACCACCAAAATAATTGGTGAAAAATCAATTGCCATTATTTATATATTAGGGGGTCAATTATTAATTTTTTTTGAGTGGTCAGGTGACCAATCCGAAGATACGTTCAACCTCTTCATTCATGATTTGATAGGAACCAGGAGAAATTTCATAAGAGTCAAGAGATGTTCCAAACTGACCAAGGAACGAGTCCCTGAAATGTTTAAGAGCCCGATTGATAAATGTAGATTTTTTCTGGGCAATCACTATGAAAATCAGCTCATTATGGACAGAAAAGACAATTTCCAAACCCCTAAACTTGATAGTCTCCAAAGTGCCAGAGGTTTTCAGGATTTCATGGGCGAGACCCCTGATGGCAACGATCAGACCGCTTAAGATCAAGTCATTGGTTGATGAGGAATCATATACATTGAAAACATAATCATAGATTGGCAGTCCAGTCTCATGTATGACCATAAGCCTTTCCAGTCTGCTTGATTGGAGAAACAACAGGCTATTGTCGAGAACATAGGAAAGAAGGATTAAGGCAATTCCAAAAGACATGAAGAAATATCCAGCAAACTCAGCAATCCAAAGACCAATTTTTGGCAGTCCAAGAAAAGAAAGAAAATCGCCAAAAAATGAAGCGACAGGACCTAGAATAAATGCGATGGCAACGCCGCTACCCATTATCTTCATTTGTTGTCGATGTTTAAAATTACGAGTTGCTTGAATGGAGGAGGAAATGTTTTTAAGTGTCCAATATGAAAATAGAACGATAGCAGGCACCGTAAAAAAGTATGAAAGAGGAGTCCAGAGGAATATCAGCACACCTTCCTTTTTCACAGTTGTAAACATGACAGAAAAATCATTGAGAATCAATGAGACCATGAAAGCAGTAGAAATCCCAGTAATTGAGACAATTCCATGTGCTACACGATAAAGCCTCATTTCTCCATCAAAAGCCTCGAAAAAGATAATGAGGAGACCAACGTTAGAGGCAAGTAAGACAATGACAAGACCACCAAGAATGTCAACCCATTGGATCTTGGATTCTAGAAAATTAGGCAATATCAAGGCAAGATTTGCAAGTACATAATTAAGGATAATAATTGTCATCAGATGAAGAAATAAAATTTTTGTTTGGCGTTCCTTTTTGATATTGACAACTACCAATGCAAGACCAACAAGAATGCTGGATAAATGGGAAAAGTAATATGCAATTGCAAATGCCGATGCCACTACTGTTGTTTTGAAAGGGGATTTATTAGGTTAACTGTTAAGAGAAAAATGAATAGATGGAAGGAAAACAGAAATCAGAGGTTATTGGACAGGAATCAAGTATTTTTCCAATGAGCCACGGATTGCTTCAGAAAGAGGAATTGGAACACTTTTCTTTCTGTCAATAAGGACTTGAGTGGTCATTCCAGTGGCAAACGTTGTTTCTTTTTCTGCATTGCGAAGCCTGTAATTGAAATCCCAAGACTTATTCCCAATTCGCCCAACACCAAGTTCACCAATAACGTGGTCACCAAATAAAATTGGAGAAAGGAAGTCAATTTCAAGATGGGCAATGACAAATCCAATTATTCCATCGTCATTCAATGCGTCAACCCATTTTTCATGCCTAAGCCATTCAGTCCGGATCATTTCAAAATAAGTCGCATAGATTGCATTATTTACATGACCGTATGAATCAAGATCTGCAAATCTAGGGGAAAATGTAATGGAGAACATGGCATTCCCTCAATTCGGGTTCAATTGTGTTCCGCAAAATCGGCAATATCTTGCATTAGTTTCGTTCTCATTTCCACATGCGGGACATAGGATTTTATTCCCAACAGTTGTTTTGACAGGTGGGATTGAAGCGACTACAGAACCACACCTCCTACATTGCGTATCTGTAGGAAGAAGTGGTGCATTGCAGACTGCACATTTTCCAGTTTGGATGTTGGATACAGGTGGAACAAATGAAGGATTTGGGATTCCACAAAATGGACAGTATTGGTTATTGGTTCCATATACGTTATTGCAGTTGGAGCAGGTAATGTATGCAGGTGGTTGAGTTGGGGGAGGTGAAAACTGTTGTGGCACGGAAGAGGAAGGAAAACTTTGTGGTGGCGGAGGATTATTTTTGAATTGATAGTAGCCACTTTCATATGCAATACGATCCAAGTCAGTCACAAATTTCAATTCAGTTCTGAGAATTTTAATTCCATAAACCATTACAAGAAGGAGAGCAATAAATCCAACAATAAAAACGGCGGTAAGAGATGCAGAGAAATTCCAAAGCATGTGCAATCCAATGCTTTTCTTTATTTTCTCATATTTGCTTCGATAAAGACCAACCTTGTAACCACCGATACCAATACCAGCAATTCCAGTGTAAAGGGGATGACCGACAATTTGTGTCAGCCCCCTAATAAATGTCAAGCCCAAAGCGAAAGAAAGGCTACCTTCTGAGAAAGCATTAAGACCATAGAAGATGTTTTCAGCCATTGCAAATCCAGATCCAACCATTGCACCATAGATCAACCCGTCAAGAGGACCATCAAAATCCCGATGTTTTGCAAGATATGCAACCATGATTGCTTTTGAGAATTCTTCGACGGGAGGTGCAATGAAAACAGCGACCATGAAATCACTGGCGAGAATCCCAGCAGTAAGAAGACCACCGATTGCACTTACAATGATTTCGATTATCAATGCGGGGATTACTGAAAAGACGCCTAACAAAAATGCAAAGAGTATCCGAGAAAGCGGTTCAGGTTCATACTTGTCTTTCCGATAGTAGAAAACAATGGTTAAAAGCGTAAATAAGGCAGACATTGCAAATATTAGCAGAATTTCATCATTCACAATCACAAGTATTTTCCCATATTTTTTAACTCATTCCTAAAGGAGCTTTCACAAGGCAACATATTCTTCAGGAATTAATCCTTTTTCGTATAGGAATTTTGCTTGGTTTGCAGAATATCTGTGTTCAAGAACACCTTTTTCCTCAGGATGCAATCCAAATTCAGGAATTACAAGAACCACATCACCTGTTCGAGACCACATTCTTTTTCTGTATTTTCCAGGAATGCGAACCTTCCTGACATGACCGTCCACACACCTCACCAACAACAAGTTTCCACCTAAAAGCTGGATAATTTGTCCAAGAACCTCGCCTTTCTCTTTGTCAGGAAGGCGAACACGGATCACCTGACCATCTTCGCCCTGTTTAGTTTTTTGTTTTTTCTTCTTTTTTGCCATAGACCAATCACTTCCAAATTAAAAGGATATTAATTGAAAATAAGCATTGCTGTTGAGTGCCAATTATCCCGATTTCAAACAATGTTAAGAAAAATAGGAATAAAAGCCAAAAAGACAACAAGAATGCATTTTTCAAACAAAAACCACAAAATAGGTGAAGATAGAGGGCAATCGATAGATTTACACTACAAACATTGATGGAAAAAGAAAATAAGGGATTACGTTATTGATAACTTAGTTGGACGAACATTGGAAGGTTAGTGCGAAATGGTGCAAGCAAAACGAATGAAAAGATGGATTTTCGGAATGACAATGCTTTTGGTTTTGTTCCAAGGCAATATGTTGGTCTCTGCCAACTTTAGTGCGGATACAACAGTATTAGATGGATTTTACACAGACAGTGACTATGATGGATTTGCAGATGATGTTGTTGCATATGTAAGTGTAGATGTCTTATGGGGTTATTATGGGATGAGTATGGATGTGTATGTCGGGTTAACACTTCCAAGTGGAAATGAAATATGGTATGTGATAACTTTAACAGTTTATACCGACTATTTCATACTAAAATTGCAATTTTTGGATTCAGCGACGGAAAGTGGTTGGTATTCCGTTCATGCGGCAGCGTTTGCACCTCAAGACACATATGCCACAATGCACAGCTATACATTTGATCCACCAGGGGGAAGTCCAAACAATCCTCCAAGTTTATTAGTTACAGTGATTTAATCAAGTTGGTATTTGTTTTTGAATGCGGATTGAGAGATCAACGGGAAATAAACTACTGTTTTGTAATGCCTGCAATGGTTCGGTTGCAATCCATTCAAGGGATGATTTCCATTGCCTGCCTTGGGGGTCGTAATTTCTGTGCCAAAGGTAGTATCTCATTGGATTTGGTCCAAGAACCATAACACGGATCTTACTGAACTTTTCAAAGAAGATTCGGTTGATTTCAGCGAAATCCTTTGGGGGAAGTTGAAGCCACAAGAATATTGAGTGATCCCCTTGATAGATGGAAT
Source organism: Candidatus Heimdallarchaeota archaeon (assembly GCA_015523565.1). GTDB lineage: Archaea > Asgardarchaeota > Heimdallarchaeia > Heimdallarchaeales > Kariarchaeaceae > WAKA01. Next base: position 6,024 of record WAKA01000185.1, read on the forward strand.
TGGGGAAGGGAATGGCACCGATTTCCACAGCCTTCAACAATTGGCTTACTTCAAGGGTTTCATATTCAATAATGTATAATGCCTGAATAAATAAGCCAAAATGTTCAGAATTAATGAAGAGTTCACTTCCCCGATAGATGCCCTCCTCTTTCAGTAATTTTAGATGGCGGGAGATCGTCTGTTGAGATCGATCAATCAATTTTCGTTCATCAGAATATTCAGCACCATATTTATTTAACATATCATCCAAAATTTCTTTTTGTGAACGTAATGTATTTCGAGTCAATTCACGTATGAGGATAATGTCATACATGTTAAGTTTGTGCAATACAGTGGAAGACAGTTCCTTTAAAGGAGTCTTGATGACAGGTTGATCAAAAACACCTCTAAGACGTTCAGGGTCAAAATTCCATCTTTTTGTTTCCAAGTTCCAATAAGAGATATTGCCTCTGCTGGAGTCAAGTTTTTGCACTTCAGGAAACACTTCATAAGATGAGATTATACGGTACTCATCCTTGAGCACATCAAATGCATGAATAAGATACCGCAAACTGTCCAAGTCAGAGGGGAGAACAAACATTGCAAACATGCCATTGATATCTCCAAAAACCATATTGCGGTATATTGTATATGGATGGGCGTCAAAAAACAATTCCAATAATTTGATGTTTTCTTCCTTATTTTGTTCATTGGGGATTAACAGAAAAAAGTGCATTTCCAGGCCGATTTTTCTCAAATCGATATTTGCTTGGGCATAAGACACAATTTTTTCTTCCTTCAATTGACGAATATGGCGGGAAACAGTAGCGATAGAATAACTTTCGTCAGTTAGTTTCCTCATCTCTTCCAAAATTTCCTCTGTTGTTCGATCAGGGTTTTCGTACATTGCGATTAAAATCAACCAATCAACTGTTTTCAATTTCATAATTATTGCAACCCATTGATTTTCGACTTTTTTAAATTTTTTCAAAAGTATAAACACCAATGGATAATTATTCCAAACAAAATTACAAAGAAATTAATTCGCAACACCTTTTCCTTTATCAGTTAAAGCAAACTCCAGGTCGTCCTCACTTTTCAGATATCCTTTTTCAGTCAACTGTATTATGGTTCTGGAGATCAAAACAGGAGATGCAGAAGATGCCTTTTGTTTTAGCATGGAATGTTGAGTATAACCAAAGAGGTTCATCAATGCAAGTAATTCAAAGGCAGGATAAGACATCAACAGGTCTATATTGAATGCAACCCCGTGAGGGATCAATCCGTCATTTTTAAGGGATTCATAGATCTGTTTTAGACGTTCCTTATTTTCTTCTATTTTCTTTTGTTTTTCTTCTTCTTCTTTTTGTCTCCGTTCTTTTTCGATTTTTTCTTTTACCTTTCTTTCATCTTCATTAAGGATATTGGAAATTTTTTGTGTAAGTTGCCAAGAATCATCCGATTTTTGTTCGATTACATTGTCGATTTCAAGTTGTGTTAATGTTCGGGTTATAAGAACAGGGGAGATTGAAGGGTTTTTTTCTTTTATCCCTTGTTGCCCAATCAAGGGGTGATCCTTTATGGTTTTAATTATTGCATAACTGACGTTTTCTTCCAAAGGAATATCTGGCTTTATGTAACCCAATTTAGTCAATGCATTTCTGAACGCATGTTCTTCTTCATCTATTTTAGGAGCTTCATCCTCTGTAGGGGGAGGGGGGGATTCATCTTCAGGTTCAGGTTCTTCTTCAGTTTCAGGAGTCTTAAGTTCATTAAGAATTGCAAGAAGGGAAGGAGACAGTTCATATAGATATGATTCTTCCTTTAGTAACCCATCCGCGACGAGATTGCTGAGAATTAACGAAATGGAGACAGGAGAAGCAATCATTTCGCTGATTTTTTCACCAGACAGGGGGGCATGTTCTGCCAACAGTTTAAGAACCAAGAATTCACCACTGTCAGCTGGGAAATTGAAATTCATGGTGGACAAGGCTTCTTTCAATAAATCCTCAATGGTTACAGAAGGAGGTTCAACTTCGGGGGTTTCCACTTGTGAAGAAGTGGCTTCCGAGGTTACTTCGTCCGTTTCGGTTTCTTCTTCAGATAGGATGGTTGTTGAAGAAGCAGAAATGTCAGGGGATTCTTCAGGAGATTCCATTGATTTTTCTTCTGCCTCAGTTATGGCATCAGCAGAGGATTCACCAATATGGGGTGGTTCCTCGTCAGCAGTGGGTTTATCAGAGGAGGGGAGTGACATTTCTTGTTCATTTTTGTCTGTAGATTGAGCTTCAAGGGCTTCTGCTATTTGGGAAACGTCATCAGGGGAAATTGTAATTTTCCGCAATGAAACAGACAGTTCTTCTCCAAGTTGCCAAGAATATGAGGATTCATCTTGGACAATTAGGCCATCTGCAGCCAAGTTGCTTAAAATCATGGAAATAGGGACATCATGAGATAATTTTTCCAAGATTTGATCTGTTGAGACTGGTTGCTCATTCATGATTACCTTCAAAATATTGAAAGAATCATCGACAAGTATTTGACTTATTTCAAGGGTTGAAAATGAAGGGTGTGTCTGAATGACTTTTACGAGCTTGGCAAGTTCAGTCAAATCTGCCAAATCTGTTAGGGGAGAGGGAGTTTCATCTTCTGAAGATATCAAGACATTTTCTTTTGAGGTAGTACCCACACTGAATAAATTGACGGACTTTTCAAGTTCCTCCAAAAGATCGGAGGTTATTCTCCATTTGTAATTTGAGGTCTGTTCTATCAATCCGTCTGCCTGAAGGTTGGACAAGACAAGGGAGAGGGATTCACGGTTGACAATAACTTGTTCCAGCATTTCAGGGCTCATTTCTCCATTTTTCCAAAGCTTATAGACAACTTCAATCTCAGGGATATTCAATAGGTTTCCGCCACTCCTATCAATAGAGATTCCCTTGTTCAGAAGAAGATCACATAATTTGTTCAACTCTTTTTTTCGAAGTTCTTGGGATGCATCATCAATTGATTCAGGAACGCGACCCACATTACCAGCAATTTTTGTGACAGTTTCGTTGATTTTGGCTAAAAGATCGGGATGGATTTCCCATTTATAATTGTTTGATGACTGAATAATGAGCCCATCACTTTGAAGATTGGAAAGGAGTAGGGAAATGGAAGGAAGATCGGGATAAGCCCTTTCGAGATTTTCAGTTGCAACAGATTCGTGCATATACACATAGGAAACAATCAGGTATTCTGGAATTTCACGATAACGTCCAGATTGAATGTCCATTTTTGAAAGATAGTTTAGTTTTTGGAGTTCTGAAACGAGAACCTCTCGTTCCAAGTCATTGAGTTCCTTCATTTAAGTATACATTGTTTTCGATTAAAATAAATCATTTGGGTTATTTTCATAAAAATCACCAATTGACTTGTTCAATCATGTTCAAAGTAATTTTCCAAATTTTGGATGTCAATTGATTTATGAGCCCTTTGTCGGCTGAACTTTTTGATGAGCCAACCAATTAAGATGATAGCCATTAAAACAGGGACAGAAATGATTATGAAAATCAAGTAATCAAGAGGGGAAATGAAGGGAGAGGAGTCGGCAAGGATGAGGAATCCATATATGTTCAATCCAAGATCACCGCTGGCAGTTATTATTTTGTTTTTCCCAGATATGATTGTGGAGTCATAAGTTTGTTCAATAGGATAATACGAGACATTGACAAGAGATGGAACCTTGATTTCCATGAGATAACTGACGGAAACCAGCAAAATGCTTTCATTGGACAATGGGAACAAATTACGACCGACGTCAATTCCAGAGGTTTTCATGACTTCATTGGATTTTTGGAGGGGGACATCAGTTGTGACAAGTAAATATGGGAATCCTGTCAAGAGAATCATATCATTGGTCAAGGTGAGATCATTGACTTCAGAAAATTCAAATCCAAGTTTTATTTCTGTAGCAGAAACAAGTTTTGTTTGTAGGATATTAATTTCACCGATAGATGAAGTCGTGGCATAAAACAATTTTTTATCAGTAAGTAGAATTGCATCGACACCATTTATCTGATAAGTGCTTAAGAGTTGCGGAGAAACGGGAGTTGAAAAGTCAAGCAGGGAAATCCAGTCAGAGTTGGCCACTGCGATCCAATTTTTGAAAAGAGAAAGAGAAGATCCATTCAATGCAGGATTTGTATATACCAACAAAATGTTTTGGAGATTTCGAATGTCAAAAACAAAAAGTCCCGTATCATTTACCGCAATTAAATAGGAACCAAGTATTACAATATCATTGATTTGGTATGGGAAAGGAAAACGGAAGACAGTCAAATCATCGATTGAGAAAAACACGATACTGTCATACTCAGAAACAGAGGCAACAACACCATTTTCGGATGAGGAAACAAGTTGGAAATTATTGGAGGGGAAATCGAAAGAGGAAAACAAGCGGAGGGATTTTGAATCCTGTGGAAGAAATACCTCCAATCCAGAGACCCCATGGGCCACTATGATTTTTCCATCGACAGTGGCAATGTCTTTGATTCTATCAATTCCCCACATCCCAGAAACGTTTTGGAAGACTGTAAAATCACGATCCAACAATAACACATCAGAGGAAGTTATGGCGAATGTTTTGTTTGGCAGTGCAAAGATATATCGAGGCATGAATTCCATGAGTTTGACATAAGAGGCGGAGGAGTTATCGACAATGAACAATGATTTCCCAGAAAATGCATATAGGGTTTTGTCGGTAAAAAAGAATTTTGCCCCCAATTCAAATTGAGAAGTTGGATAAACATCATAGGTCAAGTCAGATGTGTTTATAATTACTAGGCCCAAATCACTTAGCAAGAAAACTTGAGAGTTTAAAGTGAAAGCATCATAAACAGACAAACTGCTGTTTTGGATCAACGGGGCAAATCGATCGTTTATGACAGAGAGTAGAGAGAATCCATTGCCATATGCCAAGACAAGGTTTTGATCGATGGCAAGAAGACCTCTGAAAGATGAAAGGAAAGAAATATTGATCCGATCAAGAATTTCAAAGGAAGTTACAGAGAGAAGGAGAATTTCCCTTTGTTCAAAATCATAAAGATATATGAATTTGTCAGAAACTTCAATTGCTGAATAGTCGGAAAATTTTTCAAGGAAAACCGTTTGTAACAGGATGAGTTTATTATTGAGGAGTGAGAAAACAGCAAAACCCTCTGCACCATTGGCTACAAAAATTTTGTTTTGGGAGATGGCCAGATCAGAAAGATCAGAGTTCCCCACGTCAATTGTTTGACGTCCCAACTTTTCAATTTCGCTTTTTGATAATTGAGGAGGATATACTGAGGTAATTAGAATGAGAATGGAAAGGAAGAATACCTGAAATCGGAATCGAAATGTCAAACGATTGCAAATGGTATTTAGACAAAAATAAGAGTTTGGACAGAAATAATAGAAAGAATTGAATCAGGATAAAAAACCTTAACATAGAAATCCATCTTTATAGATAAGATTGAACCTACAAATGACAGCCTCATCCAATACATTGCATAATGAAATCCCTGCAGATCTAGAGGCAGTTATTGATGCATTGGTACAACATCCAGTCTATCCAAAGGTATTGTTTGTGTCAAAAGGGAAAATTGTTGCGGGGATTGGGGAGATTTTGGGACATGAACCAACATCCACGAAAGATGCAGGAAATTTTTTTGGAGGAATGTTATCAAAGGTTCATTCGATAACCAAAGAGGAATTTGATACAAAAGGAAGTGCAAATGGACAAGCAGGAGTTTCACCTAAAATGTTCATGATATTTCCTTTTGATTTCAAAGTGGGAAGAGAGAGCATATGGAAAAATACCCCTTCATCAAAGGTCTTTGTTCCCTCGCTTATGATTGAATTTGAAGATGGACTGTGCCAATTAGCCACATTCAAAGGGGAAGGGCAAAAAGAAGCGTTTGAGATGTTTATTGAACTTTTAAGAAAGGAAAAGCAACAGAATAGTAAAAAAGGAGACATCATATTTGAAGATGTCCCATCATATCACTATTGGAAAAAATCAGTCCAAGAAGTTCTTGACGAGATTGAACAGCAACAAATGAAGAAAATCGTGCTGAGCAGGACAAGACATGCGACATTAACAGGGAAAATTGACTTGACAAGGACAATCCTGCAATTGACAAAAAATAATGAAAACAGCACCACATTTCTTATGGCAACTGATGAAACTAGTGTGTTTTTTGGATCCACACCCGAATTGCTGGGTAGAAAAAGGGGGAACTTATTCAAGACAATGGCGTTGGCAGGGACAGTAAGGTCTGCCAAAAAGGCGGAAGAGGAGGAAGATTTGAAAAAAGAGCTCTTTGAATCTGAGAAATTGAGAGAAGAACATGAAATCGTAGTTACTACCATTCAAGATGAGCTTCAAGAGTTATGTGAAAAAATTGAGATTGGGAACATGGAAGTAGTATCATTGAAAAATGTGATGCATTTGCATACACCCATCAAAGGCGTATTGAAAGATAAGATAAAATGGTGGCATGTATTTGAGAGAATTCATCCCACCCCTGCTGTTGGTGGCTTGCCAAAAAACGTGGCAATCAAGCAAATCAGAAAAATAGAGCATTGGGGAAGGGGGTGGTATTCTGGCGTAATTGGTTGGGCAGACATGAAAGGAAATGCGGACTTATTTGTCAGTTTAAGATGTGGGCTTCTAAAAGGAAAAGATTTATGGATATTTGCAGGGGCAGGGATTGTGGAAGGATCGGATGCATTGGCAGAGTGGCAAGAAACAGCACTGAAGTTTCAATCAATAGAGAACTCGTTGTTTTTGGAGAATGAATATGAGACCCTATAATTTTACAATTGCAAGCCATTTTGTCAAAACATTAATTGATTTGGGGGTTAGGGAAGCATATATTTCCCCAGGATCAAGATCCACGCCCTTAACCTTGGCATTTGCAAGATTCAAAGAGAAAATCTTGACAAGAGTTGTATTTGATGAACGCAGTTCTGCGTTTCACGCATTGGGAGCGGCAATATATTCAAATGTGCCTGTTGCATTAGTCTGTACGTCAGGGTCCGCCTTAGCAAACTATATGCCAGCAGTTGTGGAGGCATTTCAATCGGAAATCCCATTGTTGATGCTCACCGCGGACAGACCACCAGATTTACAACTGACAGGATCAAACCAGACAATGAACCAACAAAATTTTTTCGGACATTTTTCAAAAGCCTATGTTGAAATGCCAGTGGGAGATTCCATGCAATGGAAACAAAATAACATGAAGAAATTTGTAAGGATACGGGCGGCACTGGCATTCAGTTTGGCAAATCAAGACCCAAAGGGACCCGTACAAGTCAATTTCCAGTTCAGGAAACCGCTTGAACCGCATGAGGAGGAGAGATCTGCATTATTGGAAAGGGAAAGCAGTCCCAAGATAATTTCAGGGGAACCTTCTTTGACAAATGAACAGGTAAGGGAACTGGCAGGAATACTGAACCAAGTGAAACGACCATTATTTGTATTGGGTCCAAATGCATGGCGAATAGTTGATTTGACCATTGTGGAAAAGTTTGCAAGGAATTTAGGGATTCCCATATTTGCAGATATCTTGTCAGGATATACGCCCGTTACAGCCCATGTTACATTTTTACAAAGCAGAAAAGTCATGGAGGAAATCAGGCCAGATTTGGTGATACATCTTGGAAAGGTTCCGATTTCCAAGGAGTTGAATGATTTGATTGCCACATCACAATTCAAGATTCAAATTTCAAAATCATTGAGACTCCATGATGACCGTCACAAAACAGACATGCTATTTGTCGCAAAGCCAAATGAGATTTTGGAGAAAACGGAAGAGCAGGTCAATCCATATGGACAGGATTGGACTGAAAAAATCGAGAAACTGGACAGGCAGACAAAAAGTCTATTGAAACAAAAGATGAAAACAAGCAAATGTGAAGGGACTGCAATAGGGAATTTAGTTAATGAGACAAAGGAAGGAGAATTGATATTTTTAGGAAACAGCCTTTCAGTAAGGCATGCAGAACAGTTTGGGGTTTTCTCAAGGGCGAAGTTCTTTGGGAATAGGGGAGTCAGTGGGATTGATGGAAACCTGTCAACAGCGCATGGAATTGCATTGGGATCAGGGAGGAAAGTGATTGCCATCATTGGGGATTTGGCAATGCTTCATGATATGAATGCCCTTGCCTCTAGACAAAGGGGGAAGATAGTACCAATAGTTATCAACAATCAAGGCGGAAACATATTTACACGATTACCGATTTCAGAAGAGAGGGAATTCAAGGAATATTTTTACACCCCGCATACATTTCGGTTCAAGAGCATTGCAGATTTTTATGGGATGGACTACATTCAAACAAATGTTGAAATGCGGCAGGATATTGCTCAGGAAAACACATTTATTGAAATAATTACAGAAGGACAAAAAGATGAGAGGAAAAGAGATGAAATTACAAAGCAAGTTATTTCATCGCTTGAGCAATCATTTTTCTGAAATTCCCCTCACAATATCGCCAATGCTGACAATTCCCAAAAGATGACGGTTCTCATCAACCACTGGGGCACGCTCCACGTCCTCTTCAAGCATTTGGAATATTGCCTTTTTACCATTCATATCTGCACCAATAAATACAGGAGGGGATGAACATTGAGCAACCAAGCTTTGAGGGGATGCTTTTTTGAGAATTTGCAGATTGACCATTCCAATCACCTCATTCCCCTTAAGAACAGGGAAATCACGTTTTCCAGAGGAAATGAGTCGATGGAGAACGTTTGAGACCAAGTCATCAGCATTAACAGAAACAACATTTTCTTTTGGAGTCATAACCTCTTTTACCTTGAAAAATTCTTTTTTGTCAAATTTTGAAAGTTCAGAAAGAATTTTTACATTTCTGCTGGTTATTTGTCCCTTATAAAGTGAATCAGACCCAGAAAATGCATATGATGAGAGATTGGCAAGGACAATCGGGATAACTAGGTTAGGTAAGCCAGTGATTTCCAATATCAACAAGACAGATGCGATCGGTGTTTTTGTTGTTGCAGTATGCGAGGCACTCATTCCAACAATCGACCATGCGGCAATAGTTCCAATGGTTGAATTTGGGAGCAAGAGAGCAAAAATAATGCCAGCCAGTCCCCCAACAGTTAGAGAAGGACCAAAAATCCCACCAGGAAATCCAGATCCAATGACAGCAGTGGTTGCCACAATCTGCAAAAGAAGGATTCCAATCATTGTAAAAATTAGTTGATTATTGGCATTTGTAATGAAGAAGAGGATCTGGGAGTAAAAGGAAATATGGGGGATAAAAAGAGCATCTCGCAAAAGGAAAAGCCCAATCCCCAAACTTAGAAGTGCCACAAGCAATCCAATTAAGAGTCGTGGGATATCGTCGAATTTTTCCACTCGATCGGTATATAAGTAATAAAAGCGGATGAAACCCCGACCCATAAGCCCCACAATGGCGCCAAAGACCAATGCAAGAATGGAGGTGAAGATGGTAACCTCAAGAGTTGCAGGTTCAGGAATGACAAAATAAGTGAATGAGACAGGAAACCATGTTTTGTTTACCATTTCCACAATTGTTTTGGCTATCACAGCAGAAGTAACAGAAGCCAGAAAAGCCCCCATCATCATTGGCTCATCAGCATCTTCCTTGTAGGGAACTTCTGCAGCAAAAACAGCAGAACCAAAGGGAGCTTGAAACAGGGCACCTGTCGATGCGGCACTTCCCAGAGTCATTGCCTTTGAACGCATGTCTTTAGGAATTTTTACAAGTCTTGCAAGCCAAGATGTAATTCCACTGCCCATAATAAGCGCAGGGCCTTCCTTCCCCATTGGAAGACCAGTTCCAAGGGCAATGCCAGAGGAGAGGAACTTATTTCTCGCAACAGATGGAGAGATTTCCCTATCTTGATGTTTCTTCTTTATGACATAAGAAATCCCATTTTGTTTTGGTTTCTCAATTTTAAGGAGAACAAGTCCAATAACTATAGTACCTCCTAACAACACGCGAACAAGTGGAAAAACAGAATCAAAAACAGAAGCAAGAAAGAAAATGAAGATGTAGAACAATGCCATTACAGTGCCAACGATGGAACCCACAAGGATTGAAAATGGAAACCACACACGAACTTGAAAGCCATAACCCTCTGCCATTTCAGATTCATTGCGATAAGCATCAAGAATGCCCATTTAACTAGCCCGATGGATACAATCCTTCATTAACCTTGAGGTGAAAGGTGAAACTACAGATTGAATTGGATTAATTACAAACTTGACTTTTCTTTATTATTAACACATTAGAACAATAAGATATGTCAGACATCAAAGAAAGGCTAAATGAAAAATATCAGAGGGGAGAAATCAGTGAAGAAGAATACAGGCGGTTGTTGAAAGATCTGGAAAAATTGGGGATGTTGCATGAGGAACAAAATGAAAAAGCGACAGGAGTCTATGAAAAGATAACAGTTAATGGAGCAAGAACCATTGAAGGAGGGGTTAACAAAAATGGAACACATGTCAATGGGAAATTTAGATCTACAAAGGCATTCACAACAGAACAATTGTATGTAAATGGGAAAGCAGAGTTTGAAGGGAAATTGGAAGTCAAAAAAAATACAAAAATCAATGGGAAAATAGAGTTGAAAGATGACGGAATTTTTATTGGACCCATCACAATTACAGGGAAGATTGAAAGTGAGGGAAATCTTGTATTTTCGTCTGGTGGGAAGGTTTCTGGAAAAGTCGAATGCAATGGAGAGATAACAACAGCGGAAGAACTGAAGATTTCTGGAAAGCTCGAGGCAGAGACATTAGCGTCTACAGGAACAATTGTTACATCTGGACCGATCCACATAAAAAAGGGAATTATTGCGGAGCAATTTATTTCAATGGAAGGGGGAGGTTCAGCAGAGTACATCAAAGCAAAAAAGGTGGTTATAGGGGAAGAATACAAATATTCAACTGAAAAGAAGAAAAGTCCAGAACAGGTAGAAAACCTGAAAGATTTAGCAGAGTACCTTACATTTGTCATTTCAAGAGCATTTTCGAGGCACAAGACCCATGAACCGAAAGAATTTGAAATCAGGTCACACATTGAAGGAGAGGAAATCCAGCTATCACATGTCCATGTCATGGGAGACATTGTGGGGGATCGCATCATATTGGATGAGAACACAAAGGTTGACGGAGTGGTAAAATATAGGGAAAGTGCAATAATTCCAGAGAACATGGAAGTTGAGACTGTTCAAATATCCTGATTGATTGGTTTTGATGGAAAGACACCTAAAAATTTCTGGATAAGAGTATCTCTTGGCACAGGGTCTTTTTCAGGGTAATCCTTTGTGTAGTGAGAGCCTCTGCTCTCTTTTCGAAATAGGGCAGATTCGACAATAAGTTCAGCCACTGTCAATAGGTTTCTTAATTCCAAAAGGGGTTGAGTGACCTTATAGTTCCAATAATATTCCTCAATCTCATCATGAATAAGTTTTAGCCGTTTTTTTGCTCGAAGCAACCTTTTGGATGTTCGTTCGACGCCGACATAGTTCCACATTGCCCTTCTGATTTCATCCCAAGCATGAGTGACAATTACCCCCTCATCACTTTCAACGGCATCCCCAGTTTGCCAAGGGGGAAATGAAAGCTCCCCGATACCCTTTTCAAGAAGATCAAAGGCGTATTCCGCAGCCTTTTCACCCATTACCGCACCTTCAAGCAAAGAGTTACTTGCAAGGCGATTCGCACCATGAAGACCCGTATTTGTGACTTCACCAACGGCCAAAAGATACGGGATATCTGTTTTTCCGTTTAGGTCTGCGACAATGCCGCCAACGGTATAATGGGCAGCAGGGACAACAGGGATCGGCGTTTTTGTCATGTCAATGCCATATTTCATTAATGTTGAATACACCAAGGGGAAACGTTTTTTGATGAAATCTGGATTTTTGAAGGTAATGTCAAGCAAGACATGGTCATCGCCAGACCGTTTCATCTCCTTGTCAATTGCAAGTGCAATTTTATCTCTTGGTGCCAATTCAGCCATTTCATGATATCTAGGCATGAAACGTGTTCCAGAAATTGTCTTGAGGATGGCGCCTTCACCTCGTAAAGCCTCAGTGATAAGAAAAGATTTTGCGTAGGGATGGTACAGGCAAGTAGGGTGAAATTGGACAAATTCCATATTTCGAATGGTTGCACCTGCCCTATAGGCCATGGATATACCATCACCAGAAGCGATATCAGGATTGCTTGTGTATAAGAATGCCTTTCCAGCACCACCAGTTGCAAGAACAGTGATTTTTGATTCGAAATTATAGACTTCATTATTTTCAGTATTAAGAACATAAGCTCCAGCAACCTTTCCATCAACAATTGCCAAATCGATAGCCGTATGGTTTTCAAAAATGTTCACACCATCAAGTTTTTTGATGGTGGCAACTAGAGCCTCTTCAACAGCCTTTCCAGTATAATCACGAACATGTGCAATTCTTCGATGGTGATGACCCCCTTCCCGTCCCAATTCCAAGTTGCCGTTTTCCCGATCAAATTCAACACCCAGTTCAATCAATTTTTTTATTATGTGAGGGCCATATTGAACAACCTCTCGGACAACCTGCAGTTTACATAAACCGTCACCGGCATCCAAAGTATCTTGAATATGTCCTTCAAAATTATCAGAAGGGTCTAAAACAGCGGCGATACCACCTTGAGCATAACGTGTGTTGCTTTCATGAATTTGACGTTTGGTAATGATGTTGATTGAATAATCAGAAAGTTCACGCAACCTATATGTAAAAATAAGTCCAGAAATTCCAGACCCAATAACTAATACATCAGATCTTATAACTTGGCTAGAGGTAGCCATAATCTGCCTTATTTAAAAGAAAAGAAAAGGATTATCCTGAATTTCAAAATAACCAATAAAAAAAGGGATGGAACTTTATGTTAATTAAGATAAAAGCTGGAAAAAGAATGTGAAATTTCAAGATCTTCCCATTGGGACGATTGATTTGGAAACGGGAGAAGTCCATATAATCAACAATATTGATTTTGGCTGTAAAAGCAGTGGAGATTGTTGCAGAAAGAATGAAATTCCCGTAACAGAAAAAGAAGTGGAAAGGATAATGGACAAAGGGTGGGAATTGGATCAGTTTTTGGAATCATTAATGCCGGTAGTATTGCCAGGAAAGACAGAGGGAACTAGAATAAAGGCGTACATCCTCAAGAAAAAGCCATTTACGCGTGACTGTGTATTTCTGGATGAGGAAAACAGGTGTAAAATCCATGAATTCAAGCCATTTGCCTGCCGAATGTATCCCTTCAGTTATAATGTTGCAGGCAAGAACAAAATAGAAGTCAGAGTCCATGCGCAAAATGTCTGTGCAAATGTAAAATTAGGGGGGACAGACAATCGAAGCAGGAATATTTTGAACGACATATACATGCTTCTAAAGGAGAAGTTTTTATCCTAACGGGGAAATGTTGATCAATGTATTTTGGCGCACACTTTTCAATTCAGGGAGGATATCATATTGCTGCAGAAAAGGCAAATGAGATGGGATGCACAACCCTACAGATTTTCACCCGTTCATCAAGGATATGGAAAGCCAAATCAATGAACCCAGATGCGGCAAGCAAGTTCAAGGAGGCAATTCAAAAGTCAGGACTAAAAAAACCAGTTGTTCATTTGCCCTATTTGCCGAATTTTGCAACGGATGACCCGACAATATATGAGAAGTCAAACCAATCCTTGAAAGAAGAAATTCAGAGATGTGGGTTGCTTGGTATCCAATTATTGGTTGTCCATGTGGGCTCCCATAAAGGGAAGGGAGTTGCGACAGGAATAAAAAACGTGGTCAAGCATTTGGACAGTGTAAACGATGTTGCTGCGGAAAACAAGGTGTATATTTGTCTAGAAACTTCGGCAGGAACAAAGAACAGTACTGGGAGCAAGTTTGAGGAGATAGGGAGCATCATTCAAAAAACAAGTGATGACAAAATGATTGGGGTCTGCTTTGATACTGCACACATCTTTGCTGCGGGATATGACATAAGAACACCAGAAAGTGTTGAAAGGACAATAACAGAGTTTGAAAATGAGATAGGGTTGAAAAGGCTGAAAGTTGTGCATTGCAATGACAGCAAGTTTGAATTGGGATCTGGAAAGGATAGGCATGAACATATAGGATTGGGGAATATTGGAGAAAAGGGGTTCAAGGCGTTTTTCAGCAATAGCCGAATTAAAAAACTAGAAGTGCCAGTCATTTTAGAAACGCCAATTGATGAGAAGGGGACACATGAAACTGATTTTAAAAAATTGAAGGAAATAGTTGGATTCTGAAAGAAGAAGATTTAATCAAGCGAAACAAAATGGAATTGATAGAATGATCGATGAAAGGGAAGTGCTCAGAGCGGCATTAAAGGACTTAGAATTGGCTGACAAATATGAGGAAATCCTCAGCAGGGAAAAAACGTTGATCAGCCCTTTTTTTGAGGTCAATGGGTTGGATTTGAGTGGGTTGGAGATTACAAACCTGCCAGAAAACTTTTTTGAAAAGTTCCCCCACCTTTTCTTTTTAAGTCTCAAAAACAATAAAATTTCAGAACTCAAAGGCAATCTGTTGCACAAGAACAGAAAGTTGAGAGAGTTGGATCTTTCAAGGAACCAATTGGAGGAACTTCCAGAGAGCCTAATAAGCAAAGCACATCATTTGCAAATCCTAGACCTTTCCTTTAATAGAATAAAAGAACTCCCAGATGACATTTTCAAGAAATCAAAAAACTTGAAGAGGCTAAACCTGTCGAATAACATGATGGAAAAATTACCACGGAGCTTTTATGATTTGAAGATACTGTCATTTGTAGATTTGACGGGAAACAGGTTTCCTGAAGAGATAAACAAGGTCGTAATTGATGAGGAAAGTGTTAAGAGGTTTGTAATTAAGGTCAAAAAGGTGTTAGGTGAATAGAAGTGTCGTTGAAATTTTCAGAGATGAAATATTCAAATGCTTTGGAGAAACTGGAAGCGATATTGTTTTCACTGTCACCGATCCTGCCCATTATTTTGTGGAGATTCGGAAATTCCCAGATTAACTTCATTCCAATTCTCAAGCCAATACTCATTATAGCGGCAATTGTGCTTTTTGGGAGGGACATCTTCAAGAAAAAAGGGGAAACACATTATGTAGGTATTTCAGTTGCAATCCATTTAGTGTCGGTAATTGTCATGGTCTTGTATCTGTACGTGAACGCCAAATTATTCAATCTAAGCCTTGTCACAATGCTTCTTTCATACAATATGTTCGCACCAGAGAAAAATTATGAGGACATGATTCAATATGTCAAGACACATCAAAAGATGAAAGGGTTTCAATCAGCTCTTGTTTTGGAAGATTTGGGATTTGAGAACCAAATCATATCACCATTGGATATTGCGATCACGAAAAAGAAATTCATAAAATTTTTTGCAGGCGACTTCTATTCAACCAAGCAAAGTGCAATTTTATCTTTAAACCTGTCCTTCATAATTTTCACCTATCTTAGCATCTTCATACCAACTACATCCGTTTGGGCAAACATGGTGATTTTTGCATTCGGATTTTCAGGAGCATTTGTATTTGGATTGGGCTTACGAATATTCATTGCGGCAGTATATTACCAAAAAGATTTGCTAAAGGAAATAAAGGGATATCTAAGAATTGTAGACAAGCCACATAGAGTGATTCCAATAGTTGTGAAGGGGAGTTATGCAACACTTGCATTGGGTGCATTGTGGATAATAGTTGCATTGATTTTACGACCCGTACCAGCCATACCCACAAAATTTGGGATAGAGGTGCTGGGATGGGGGATCATATTATTTTTCCCAATAGTTTTGGCGTTAACATATCCAATCCAGCCAATATGGCGAAAATTGGTTTGGGCAAATTTAAAAGAGGGGACAGGAAAACAAAAGAAGGGGAAAAAGAAAAATGTGCGTCGAAAATAGGCTTTTATAACGATAGAGAGATATTGGGAACAATGAGAAATTTTCTAGAACAAATTCCACATCATGTCATCAAGGAAGAGGTTTCATGGAAAGGGAGTGCAACAGAGCTAATAATAAGGCATAATGAAGAACCAATCGTTTTTGAGAATATAGAGGGTTATGAGACCAGAATGGTCGCAGGAATTGTTTCTTCAAGAGAGTTACTTGCAAAATCGATCGGGGTTACACCAAGAGACCTTTCAGACACCGTTGGACGAGCATTTGACAAGCCGTTGCCGCTGGAGGAGACAAATGATGCACCATTCCTTGCGACCCATATCAAAAATCCAGACATCGGGAAATACATCCCCATCCCAGAGTTTTTTGGAGGCAAGAGGTATCTAACGGCATCCATTGTGCTTGCAAAAGACCCAATCACTGGAAGAAGAAATGCATCCATCCATAGAATGATGTATAGGGAGAAAAATGAATTTGCCATCAGACCAGTTGCCCAAAGGCATCTGCATAGTTTCTATACAACAGCATTAGAGCAAGGAGCAGACCACTTGGACATTGTGATTATTTTGGGGGTTCATCCTGCATTCGAGTTGGGAGCGGCAACATCATACCCCGGATTGGATGAATTGGCGTTTGCATCACGTTTAATGGGAGGGGCAAAAGAATACAAAGTCAATGGAATTGGAGTGCCAGTCAATACGGAAATAGTCATGGTTGCAAAAATGCTTAGGGATCAAGTTGAGGAGGGGCCGTTTGTCGACTTGACAGGCACACAGGACCATGTAAGGATGCAACCCTTGGTCAAGATCACAGATCTTTACATGAGAGAACGCCCTCTCTTTAGAACTATCCTTCCTGGCATGAAAGAGCACAAGATATTAATGGGCATACCTCAAGAGCCAAGGATGAAAAAGCTGATACAAAACACAGTGCCAACAGTAACAAATGTTGTTATGACAGAAGGAGGAGGCTCTTGGCTTCATGCAGTAGTCCAAGTGAAAAAACGAACCGATGGAGATGGAAAAAATGCCATTATTTCGGCATTGGCCGCGCATCCTTCATTGAAAAGAGTAGTAGTTGTTGATGAGGACATTGATCCTACAGATCCCGTTGATGTGGAATGGGCCATTGCCACGAGGTTCCAAGCAGATAAAGACATGGTTTTAGTCCCAGGGGCAAAAGGGAGCAGTTTAGACCCATCAGCCACAAATTCCATCACCTGCAAATGGGGGATAGATGCAACAAAGCCCTTGGGTGCAAAGGGATTTGACCGTGTGATTTAGTTATCGGAAGAGTTTTAAGAATTGAGGGGATACAGATCATAATATGGCAATGCCCAATGAAAAAGAGAGCCTAAAATTTCCAAAGCCACGAGTAAGAGAGTTGACAGAGACTACCGAAAATTATTTGAAGAGAATTTTATGGCTAACTGCGGACAAAGAGTATGCAAAGGTTTCAGAAATTGCAGATCTCATGGGGAGAAGCTTGAGTTCGACAACAGAGGCGATGAGAAGGTTAGAAGAGCAGGGGTTCGTGGTTTATTTGAGACAGGGGAGGATAAAACTGACAGAGAAAGGGAGACAGATTGCAACAAATGTAAATGATGCATACCAAGTTCTCGCGGATCTTTTGACGATGTTGGGCATTGATGATGATCTTGCAAATGAGGATGCATGTAGCATGGAACATGCCATTTCCAAGAGAACCATAGAAACATTGTCAAAATTTGTAGATTACATCAATTCAGACCCAGTAAACAGAGCCTTGATTGAGAAATTTAGGATGCAGGTTTCTGAGCGATGAAATGCAGAGTTGGGTAAGTTGTCGTGTCAGTTTTCTTTTTGAGGGTTTCACGATCATCGATTGAAATTTTTACGGGATTGAAGCCAATATTCTTTAAGATGGATTTCAAAGAGTCAGGGGTATGAATGGTTTTCAATGTTGAAGGAGGGGGGGAGGAGTCAAGGGTTCCGGCAGTTCTCCCAATGAAATAGCCATTTGGTTGGAGTATTTCAAATATTTTTTGAACCAATCCCTGGTTTTCATTTAATGAAAGAAGGTGTAGGACGGAACCAGCATGGCAAGCATAGAAAAATGAATAGAAAGAATTAAGGGGAACTTTTGCTGAATTGCCATTTTGTACATGAATTAATTGTGAATCCGTTAATGACCCTATAAGAAAATGTAACTTGTTTTCCATTGTTCGTGAATAATTTGAGTAAAATAGTTCCCTTCCTAAAGAGATAAAACCATCATGAATATCATGTCCATAAAGATTTTCAGGTTTAGCACCTTTTGTGGTCAAATATCGCAGATCAGTGCCAAAAGCGCAGCCGATGTCCAGAAACGGTCCTTTCAACGGGAGCATACTGTTCAAAAACGGATTGGAACTGATACGAGGATGCAAAAATCTGAAAAATTCAATAAATCGATAATGATGAATTTGAAGGGCCTTTTTTTGTATGTGTTGGGCACGTTGTATAACCTGCCCAATATCCATTTTCGAATATTCGGAAAACAATGAAATTCCAGCATCTGTAAGGGGAAAACCATCCATCAATTGGTAATAAGCCATAATGTATTAATTCATTGCTTTTCAAAATAAACAGAAAGCAACAGATTTATCAAAACAAAAAACGCATAGTATATGACCCCTAGAAAAGTAAATATTTCCTATGCCTTGGAAAATTCGACCACAATTTTTGGAAGAAAAACAGCAATAGTTTCAGGAAATAAAACATTCACATATGAGGATGTCAACAGAATGGCTTCGAGGATCGCAAATGGCTTACTGGAAACAGGAATTGCAAAAGGAGACAAAGTTGCATTAAGCTGTCCAAACAATGAATACTTTCCAGCCATTTACTTTGGGATTTTAAAAATAGGGGCAGTTGTTGTCCCCCTGAACATCCTGCTGAAAAAACAGGAGATTGAATACCATTTGAGACATTCTGATGCAAAAATCTTGTTTTTTCATGAAGATAGAGAAGGAAATATTTCAGAGGGATGGAATGCATACCAAAATGTTGAAACATGTGAGAGGTTCATAGCCATTTGTTCAGATGCATCAAAGATAAAACAGGGGATGACATGGTTTGAAGATTTCATTTCTGATGAAGATCGGTTTATTTCAGCACCCACTTCACAGGAAGATACAGCAGTAATCCTATATACGTCAGGAACAACAGGGAGACCAAAAGGAGCGGAATTGACGCATGGAAATTTGTTTGACAATGCAATGGCACTTGTTGGACTAATGCAATTGACCAGCAGAGATGTACAAGCAGTAGCCCTCCCATTATTTCATTCATTTGGTCAAACTGTGCAATTGAATGCAGGATTCTTTGCAGGATGCAAATTGGTGTTATTGTCTCGTTTTTCTGCAGAGGAGACACTATCGGTATTTGAAAGGGAAGGGGTTACAGTATTTGCAGGGGTTCCAACAATGTATTGGGAACTTTTGCATTACCCCCATCTTGAGAAATTTGATATGGACAGGATATCGATCACAATGAGATTGGGGGTTTCTGGAGGAGCTGCAATGCCAGTGAAGTTGATGGAGGCTTTTGAAAAAAGATTTAAGATGACCATTCAAGAAAGTTATGGTCTCTCAGAAACGTCACCAGTGGCATGTTTTTCACGAATTGACATCCCA
The DNA here is from genome assembly GCA_015523565.1 of Candidatus Heimdallarchaeota archaeon. Classification (GTDB taxonomy): domain Archaea; phylum Asgardarchaeota; class Heimdallarchaeia; order Heimdallarchaeales; family Kariarchaeaceae; genus WAKA01. The sequence continues at coordinate 25,651 of WAKA01000185.1, forward strand.
AGAAAAGCGGGATCAATTGGGGTAGCAGTACCTGGATCCGAAATGATCATTGCAGATGAGAATGGCAACCCCTGCCAAATTGGAGAGATTGGAGAAATTTTGATAAGAGGGCATCATATTTTCAAGGGATATTATAAAAATCCTGAAGCAACAAAAGAGGCATTCCAAGGCGGATGGTTTCATTCTGGAGACTTGGGGAGAATGGATAGGCAAGGATATTTCTATGTAGTAGACAGGAAAAAAGACATGATTATCAGAGGCGGATATAACATCTATCCAAGAGAAATTGAAGAAGTGATGATGAGGCATCCAAGAATATCATTGGTTGCAGTCGTTGGGGAGAAAGATGAGAAATATGGTGAAGAAGTGGTAGCATACGTTGTTTTGAAGGAGGGAAAGAGAGTTTCAGAAAAAGAGATCATGGAATGGTGTAAAAGTCGAATTGCGTCCTATAAATACCCACGCAAAATCATCATTGTGGAAAGTCTTCCAAAAACTGCAACTGGGAAGATAAAAAAGAGGGATTTGAGAAAAAAATAAGCAAGAATTCTATAAGGGAAAAGCACATATTTCTCATTGTTTTCATTAAATTGTGCAACTTTTAGAGAACCATGCCCAATTGATAGATGACATAATAACCAAACAGAATGAATTTTTCTCAAGCGGAAAAACGATGTCCCGAAATTTTAGGAAAGAAGCATTGAAACGATTGAAAAGCTCGTTATTGGAGAAGAAAGACGAGATTCTTGATGCCCTGTATCAGGATTTAGGAAATGACAGGTTGATTGGTTTTGTCAAGGATGTAGGGGTAACGATCAAAGAGATAGACTATATTCAAAAGCACTTGAAAAAATGGATGAAAGGAGAAAGCAGGTTTGCAGGGATGTTGTCGTTTCCTGCCATTCGTGCAAGGACAATTCCAATGCCAAGGGGAAGAACAGTCATTATAAGCCCATGGAACTACCCCATTCTTTTGACATTTGTACCCCTTGCCTATTCCATTGCGGCAGGGAACACAACAATCGTCAAACCCTCAGAAATAAGTGTCCAAAGTTCAAGAATCATAAATGAAGTCATTCAAGAAAGCTTTGATTCTGCACATGTCGCATGTATTGAAGGGGGAAAGGAAATTGGGAGTGAATTGATTAAACGGAAACATGGATTAATTTATTTTATTGGAGGAGAAAAAGTAGGAAGGATTATAGCAGAGGCAGCTGCAAAAACATTAACGCCAACAGTTTTGGAGTTAGGAGGCAAGTCTCCAGCAATTGTGGCAGATGACAGGAATTTGTCCGTGACTGCAAAACGAATAATTTTAGGAAAATGGATCAATGCAGGTCAAACCTGTGTTGCACCAGATTATATCCTTGTGGACAGGAAGGTTAAAGACAAATTTATGCAAACCATGATAAAGGAACTAAAGCGGATGGGATTGGATAATCTGGAAAATTATAGCAAGATAGTCAATGAAAGACATTTCGAACGGATCTTATCGTTAATGGATGGGGTAAAGGACAAGATTGTTTATGGAGGAAATTCAGACAAGGACAATAGAAAGATACAGCTAACAATAATCGAAAATCCACCACTGAACCACCAAATTATGCAAGAAGAAATATTTGGGCCGATTTTACCAGTAATTGAGTATGGAAACGAGGAAGAGTTGGTGTCAATCATAGGCAGAAACCCGACACCATTGGCATTGTATGTGTTCTCCAAAGATAATAAGTTCATCAATTCCATTCATAGTAAGATACAATTTGGAAATGGATGCATCAATGACACATTGTTTCAATTTGGGGTGACAGGGTTGCCAATTGGTGGCGTAGGTACTTCAGGATATGGGTATAATAAGGGAAAAGCCTCATTTGATGAGTTTTCAAGGATGGTATCCATTCTGAAAAAGCCACGTTGGTTAGATACCCCTTTTTTCTACCCACCTCATGGGAAACTCTCAAAGCTCTTGACAGAAATCATTTTCAGAACCAAGCTTTAGGTTCCATCGTCAGGGATAATTTGCATTTTTGGAAAAATAGACGCCCAAGCTACAAAAATGGCAGGGATTACCAACCAAGAATATAACAATTGCCAGACAATAAGTTTGGATGAGTTGAAAAATAATGCGACAGATCCTGCAAAAATAAGATTCAACTGAAGAAATGCGGCATATTTAAGGGCACCTGGGAAATACTTTTCATCCAATTGTTTTGCAATCAAAAAGAAAAGTATCGTTTCAAGAGTCAAAGAAGTTTCTAAAAAAAAGAAAAAGAAAATAAGGGCAATGTCTGTTGGAAAGAAATTCCATGCAAGTACCGCGGATATTTTTCTCGAGAGTAGAAGAATTAAGTAGATACGTCTATACATTTGAATTTTAGGGTGAATATCATCGAATGTCTTCAGTACAGTCCACAAAAAATAGATTTCGGAGAAGAAAACAATTATTCCAAGAGGCAATAAAGAATTAAAAATGATAAGTTGAGCCGCAAGAAATTGGACAGAACGTATTAGGGCGTATTTTCGGAAGGCACGGGAACTGATGGAATTGTCCATACTGATTTAGGAGGTATCAGTTTCTTAAGTAAATCGACATGCAATTATGCATCTGCATTTCTTTTGACCAATCCTGAAAGAGAGATCGGCAATTGATTGATTAACAAAGAGGGCATCAGAATTGTCTCTAAAATAAGAAAAGGGGCATCATTTGTATTAAATGCCAATCGGAAACGCCGGGTTTCCACCCTATTTCCTTCAATCCGCATAGATCCCACTACGAGGACATACTCGGTAAGAATAAATTCCCCATCTACAAAATCTTGGACAGGGGGCTTTAGGGTACAATCGTGGAGTTTTGGAGTTTGTATCAGAATGTCATTTTCAGGCCAATCTGGGAATTTCCTGTTTTTTGGAATATACTTGTCAAGTGAAAGCTTACCTTTCCTATTATCAAAAAATACAGTAATTTGGTCATAACTGCGACGGATTTCCCAATTTTTTCCAGATACAGTGTTTGAGTCAATAGGTGCAAAGATCATCAGGAGGTCTCCCTCATAGTCTTATCGAACAAACCATTTTTACATTTTCCCTTGCGTGTTATTAAAATGTGCATTCAGTTTTATCCACGCCTCCCTTATAC
>WAKA01000186.1 GCA_015523565.1 Candidatus Heimdallarchaeota archaeon
AGCCTTGCGGATTCCTGTGAGAGCTTGTTGAGTGAAAGAAATCGGGAGATGACGAATTGTGCCACTGCATCATCATCATCATCGCAGACTTTTTTTGCAATCAATGATCCCCGGTTGTTCCCACAGGAAAATAACATTTTTGCAGAAAGGCAGAGAAATGACAACTGAAACTTATGAAATCACTATTCATTCTCAACTTTAATCCATTTATGCATAATATTTATTTTGAATTGATAGATAAATTTGGAGAAAAATAGGGATATGAGAAGAGGAATTTGAAAAAACAAAATTCTTGTACGTGAATATATTGGTTGACTACATTATCATTGCCATGTTCAAACCAAGCATAAAATTTTGTCAATGAGTTATTTTTTTATCGAGTTATTGCCTGCCAATCTTTCGAGCACCCTTCTTCTTGACCTTCCAAATTACAAAAAGGATTACCAACAGGATCGGACCATAAAGGATAGCTATTGAACTCAAGGGAAGTTTACCACTTAATGAGGCACTGTACCCCAGTCCCTTAATGGACCCCCATCCATTGGGCAACTCCCCTGGGAAATCAAACACACCACTTTCATTCTTAACAACGAAGTAAGGAACTGTACTTATTGCAAGGGGATAGACCTGATACGTTCCAGGAACCCAATCCTTCACATTGGATTTATTGAAACGGACAATTGTTGAAACTGCAACGGTGCTGAGACCAGGTTTTACAGCCATACCACTGAATTGACTCTCTACATAGGCTTTGCAGTCAGCATCATCCCCCGTATTAAGCTGTTTGTAAACCTTAAAGCAACCGAGATCTCTTGGCATTGCGATTGAAACATTATTGTCACCCTCAACCAAAAGTCCACCTGATGCATCACCCGATTTGTCAAAGGGATCATGAACTGTAACTGGGACTGCTGATGGGTTCCAATATTCCAAAGTGACATTGATCAGTACGTATGAATACTTGGAAAGATTGAAGTTATGAATGCCATCGACAATATCTGAGGAGAAATTGTCATCTGCAACCCAATCAAGTGAACTCACCCGTGCATGGACATAGGCATTGGGATAATAAACAGGATCTGCATACACCATTTGCAGTGGAAGCAGAAAGATAAATAGAAACAAAAGGAATTTCATTGTCATCACCTAAGGAATAAAAAATTCATTGTAAATGAAATAATCGAAATAATTTGAAGGGTTATGTTCAAAACCATATTCGAAATAATACAAATCTTTGAAAATAGGATTGTTTTGGAGGATATAATCCATATCACCCCAATAACCATTGGGTTTTCCACCATGTTCTTCAAAGCATATGGAAGGCACACCATGTCTTCGATCAGAATAGTTTGGAGTTACTTCTCCATTTGGATCACTGGATTTACCCATTACAAAATTTGGACATGCAATAGTTGTTGCACCTTCCCTATATTGGTCAATTAAATCAAATGCCATATGTGAAAATTCATGAGCAAAAAGGAACCAATCAATTCCAATATATTTTTCATTAACAAATGTCCATTTATTGAATGAAGTATATCCGAGATAGTCAGGAGAATATTCAGAATAGTACGATTTTCCACCTGATGTAAATGCACGTGGAGAACCCCATCCAGGAATATTAAATCCATGATATATATTAAAATCACCCAAGTTACAATTGTAATAGGCATCGCATGAATTATCATTTAGATTCCATTTGACATTTATGTTATTGTAAATTACCTGCCCTTCAAATAATTGAAACATTGTCATTGAAAAATATTTTATACCTCTAACAATATCGTCCTGCAAATCAGAAGAAGGTGTCCAATTTGTAGCAAATGTAATATCTGAATTTATATTTAAAACCCTCCAAGAGTAGATAAATTCCGTATTCCAATCAGTTAATGTCCATCGTTCCGTGTTACAGGTACTACAAGGTATATAAACACGGAATTCAATTTTAACCACTTTGTTTCGAAGGTCTAAACTTGCAGTGGAAGGGAGATCCCAAATGAATACACTACCATTCCAAGCAGTATTTCGACCAATATAATTACCATTTAGATAAAGATCGATATATCGAGGAGTTTTTTTGGTAGAGATAAAAGAAGCCGTAATTGTAGGAGTCACATAAATGTAGTCATCTGCGAAATAGGCATAATCAACCAATCTTTGATATGAACTAATCCATGGAGCAGTAATGTTAGCATCTGAATGATAGGCATTAAATGTGACGACACCATTATCAATCCAAAGGTTGTCTAGTTTCCACCCTCGCCCATATGCCCCATAACGAATCTCGACGGTTAGTAAATATGAGCTATAGGGACTACACCAACTGCTACAGTCAAAAACGGCTTCAGGAGTTTGACCAGAGATTGTTGTGGTATGTTTTTGTACACCATCAACATATACAGTCAAAATTCTAGAATAGCTTTCATTTTCGTTACTAAGTTCAAGGTGTAATTTTCTTTTTGATGTGAGATAACCTATTGAAAATAAGAATTCAAGCCTTGCAATTCCAGTGTCTGGAAAATAGGTAGCTCTCCAATATCCATAATAACCAGCAGTACGCGTTGACCCTTGAGGAGGGTTGACATTTTGAGATTGTTTGGACTTAGACTTGAGAAAAGTGGGTGTCTGAAGACCATCAGAACTTGATCCATTTTGTGGGTATCCCATGACTGCACTCATAATCTTGCGATTTTGTCGTTCTTTTGTAAAGGCGGGGATAGATGTAGGAATCTCTACATTGCTTAGAGTAGTATTGCTCATATTCCCGTTTGGAGCTGATGTGGAACCTCCAATACTATTTGGAGTCATATCATTCGCATCCTTGTTCGGTACATCTTTTGATAGAGGAAATGCATGAACCAAAAAGGTTGACATAAAACCGAACATAGGAATCAATAAAATCATTATTATCATCAATGCGGAAAAGCTCTTGAACCG
>WAKA01000187.1 GCA_015523565.1 Candidatus Heimdallarchaeota archaeon
AATGAGGAGAATTCATTTCAATTAGGCTTTCAAATAAAAAAGATCCTTCAGATTTTTTGTGATGAAAACCATTTATTTCTTGGATTGCATAGAAATTTCGCGAGTGAATAATTTGAAAGACAATTTTCGGGTCAATTTCTGTAACAATTTCAGATTTGATCCAAAGATTCAAAAATTCATTGAAATTCAACTTTCTTCCCATGTGAACCAATGCTTTCAGTTTTTTGGGTAATATTGCTTTTAGTGCAAGTCTGTTCCAATAACCATAACTTCTCGGGTTTTCGGGACCATTTGCATAATGGGTAATTTTGAAATGTTGTGTCAATATACGGATGTCACGTAACATTGGAATGAAAGAAGGGATTGCAGGAGTGAAAAATTTTTCCGAACCGTCAAGAGACCGTACAAACGATGAAGAGAATGTTTGGTTCGTGTCCTTGCAGGTATAAAAAGGAACAATTTCCCATTCATCTCCTGTGAAAGGATTGGGATCATGTTTGATCCAGCAGAAGTACATGTGTCTCCAGATCATGTCTTCATAGAAATCTTCATATCTTTGGTTGAATGAGCATTCATGATTAGGGGAAAGGTGTCCAACTTCATTCCAGAGTTTGCATGACCAACATTCAGGGTTAGTGCAGTTCTCACGAAGGTACATTGAGGGATGGAATTTCTTCTTAGACACTGAATGAATTCAAAATTTGATACAAAAATTCAGATTGACATTTTCTTGATTTATAGGAATGAACTTTGACATTGTCAATAATTTTCAAACCTTTGACCACAAAGTCGTTACCAAGCAAGTAATGCTTATTCATTCTCATGATTGATTGATAAAACATCTCTATGAAACTTCAGTTAAGGATATAAATGTAATTAATTAGAATATTGGTCATAGATTTCAAACAAAGAGGAAACCAACATTTCAGTGCGATTTTCGATATTTTCAGGTTTCCATTCTTTTAATTTATTGAAGTATGATGCAATAGAGAGTGGTTCATTTGAAAAATGGTATTTTTTAGCTTCAAAACCACCGTTTCGGGTTTTTGATTCCATAGGATAAGTAACTATTGAATAATTTCCAAGCATTTTTTCAAGAATTTCCTTTTCAGGATCAGGAATATCTGAAAAATCAGACCAATAGGGACTTTTACGCTTGAATATGAGTTCGATAAGACCTATTTCATGAATTGGGAATCGTTGCTCAAGACCTTTTTGCTTGATTTCATCTAATGAGATCTTTCGAAGAAGATAGTAAGCGGCTTCTTTTTTCAATTTTGTTTTCTTGTATGCAGAAACAAGATTCATTCGTGTGTTTACTGAAATCAATTCTTCTTCTTCAAGAAGATCGATGGTTTCAAGGAAAGCACCATAGTTTTTGGTATCATCATCATCCCACACAGAATTTTCAATCACAGTAATGGCTACATTTAAAATCATGGTTGGTAAAATATTTCGAGGAACTGCATCGTGTACAAGTATCTTCTCGATTTCCCACAGGTATTTTGACCAGTCATCAGTAGGGATTGAGTTTATTATTTTGAACAGGAGAGGATAAATATTTTCATATTTCAGGAAATAGGTAATGGCATAAAGTGATTCAATTGTTTCTTCATCTAGTTGGTAATCTTTTGGAATTTCTCCTTTTTTAAGTATACAAGACATATTCCTTGTAAGATATAACGATGAAAAAACCGAAACAATATTTTCAATTTCATCCAAATATTCTCGTATCCACCTGTCACGTTCATGAGGATTTCGTGGAATTTTGTTTTTGTCAAATTCCTCTATAAGAAGTCGTCCGAATCTGGTTTTTGGTTGCTTCTGTTTGTATGCTTCAGGAAATCGGGTAAGAAAATGATAGTAAACAAGGTTTTCGAAACCAATTTTTGAAACCCCTTTATCACCTATTTTCTCAACTGCGAGAACCAAATTGTCCCATCGATCTTCAATCTTTGGTTTTTGATTTTCTGAGCTGTAACTGATCAGGGCATATTTTACCAAATCAGATTGGGATAGATTTTTTCCAGTGGAGTTGATGGTTTCAAATATCTCAAATACATTCAGGTTTTCTGGAACCTCGAAAAATGCAAACCATAAACCATAAGAAACGCTGAAAAGTACTGAGAGAAGTGCTTGGAGAAGATCTTCAACCATTCCCTTCCTCTCGTTTTCCTCTAATGAGTTTATATCAACAGAGATATCCCACTTTGCCAAATCACCCAAAAAACGGAACATTCGCTCATAAATCAGGATAAACGTTTCCAACAGTCGTTTAAGGTGTGAACTCAGCCTTTCACCAGATTCCTCCAAAACAAGATCAAAAATATAGATCAACCAGAAATGAGGATCTGGAAAAACCTGTAAAGATGTTGAATCATTCAACTGTTGCTTTTTCAACGAATTGAGACGACTTGCAGATGGAGGTTCAAGATCATTTGTCAAACGTTGATAAAGTTCGATAAGTGTTTCTTCCATCTCTTTTTTCTTTTGGTAATCAAAATAACCGTTTTTTTCTTGATTTGCCAAAAAATGCAATCGTTTTCTAAGTTCGATTATTCGATTTTCAACCTTTCTGAATTCAATTAGACTTTCTTTCCCAAAAATACGGTTTGTCAGGTTTCGAATCGCAATCCTATGTTGGGAACTGCTTGCAATATCCAAGCGGAACAGGGATTCCTTTACTTCTTCCAAAGGAAGAAATTCCTGGTCTTCATCCCGATAAATCCTTAAAAGAGAATCAAGATTATGTTTCAACTTCGGCTTTCTTTCTTGGAGGTTAAGAGGAACCAAGTCAAGAAGATAATTGTAAATGTTGTCTATGACAGAGTAAACCATAAGAAGACTTGTCAACCTTTGTTGACCATCAATAACGTAATTTTTTGAATTGGATTGGACTATAATGGCCCCCATGAATTGAGTGTCGAATTTATAATCTGCCTCTTCATTGTAAATAATTTTCTCGACAGTTAACCTGTTGGTTCGAGTAAGTTGAAAAATATCATCGAGAAGTCGATGGACATTTGATTCTTCCCATTCAAAGTATCTTTGGAATTCGGGAATTTTCAGGTTCTTAGCCATCACATCAGAACAGAATTCATTTGACAGACGGATGGTCCCAATATCTTTTTTTGCTTTTTCAATTAGATCTGCTTTTGACTTAACGGAGTACATAATAC
>WAKA01000188.1 GCA_015523565.1 Candidatus Heimdallarchaeota archaeon
ACCATATTCAAGGATCTTATATAGAAAAACTAAAAGTTGTTCACCCTTATATGAAATTTTAACTTCTTCTTTAATAGCGCCAGAAGAGGTCGTCGTCTTGACAATGGTGAGAAGATCGAAATCTGTGAGGATTTTAATTCTTCTATAAACACCTTGCCCTAGTTTTTTCTTGAGGTAAGGGCGTGGACAAGTATCAGAGGGATAATCAAGAACTTCTGTCAGAATGAATATGTCGATCAACTTGAGCTTGATCCCCATTTCCTTTCTGAATTCATTCCATGAACTTGGTTCAATCTGGTGAATTTTGGTGTAGAGTTCAACGGTCAAGGGGTTACGGAAAATTGGTTGAATATCTGTCTTTTCTGAAGGAAGTACAATTGCGGTTGATGTTGGTGGTGCTGATTGTTTTTGGACGCGGTTCATGGATCTGATGAATGCGATGGGCCATTTTTTCCAAAATTTGACATCCTCAATATATTTGAAATAAATAACGACACCCATTCCCAATATGAAGATAAGAAGGAGAAACCACCCAAAAATGGAAAGGGGATTGATTGTCGACTTATATGAAAGTACAAGTTTCTTTTCGGGGAAAATGTTTCCAGATGCCATCAATACATCGAAGGCATTTAAGGTGTCCAAGTCTACCTGTGGTATCCAATAACTATTGTTTTCAAAGAAAAGAGCCGTTCTTTCCATAAAACGACTTACTGCAACCATCTTAGACCTTAAATATCGGAAATTTTCAATGTGTATCCCTTCTTTTTCAGGAATTAAAGACCGCATGGGAGTATGGAGATATGTTCTTTTGGTACCATTTGAAAAAGAAACGAACACCCGGTTTGTTGTGCTATTGAATTTGACAGGGACAAGCTGAAGCGTATTTGGAAAGGAGAATAGTGGAGCTATTCTTGATCCATCAAGGAGATTGAAAGTGGAGATGGAAAGGGGTACATTCTCAAATACAGTTTGAGGGTAGTAATTCAGCAGTGGTATCCCATTTTTTAAGGTAAAGGAAATGTAAGGTGGTGATTTCTGGGCAGGAGAATCTTTAAAAGGTGGGGAAGACCATAGCATGTTTCCATTGTCAAGAAATACCCTGATTGGACTGTCATTTTCTCCTGCGGTAACGATGTATGTCTTGCCTTGATATTGAACAATTTCCATGACAGAGTTCTTTTCGGCAATAGACAATGATGTGATCCAGGTGTTTTCATAGGATGTTCCGTTCCAATCCATTCTCACAAGGTGGAAAGCCCCATTTAGACGGGTTTGGTTCCACATGGATGTTCCAAAGAGGAGGAACAATTCATCGTAGCCATCATTGTCAACATCAATTGCCTTTACAGAATCTGGTCCCCGATACTTGACATAATCAAAAGGATATGACCAAGATTGGATGAGATTGCCACTTTTGTCAAGAAGAATGAGTTCGTTTCCAGTGCTCCCCATCAAGAGTTGATTCCATATCAGGACAAAATTTCCTTGATTGATGGACAATACTTCACTTTTCTTGGTGTCGAATTCTTTTGGAAATCCATATTCCCATTTGATAGAGAAATCAGGAAGGGATATGAATTCCAATTTGAGATTTTTTTTGATGGATACAATGTTGAGACTATTTGAAAACTTAAGGAGATTAGCATTGGAATAAGGAACGGTTGAATTGGAGATGAGCCTATGGAGTAAATAGACCCCATCTTTTTCAATTGAATAAAGAGTGACTTTGTTTCCCCCTTCAATTAAGGAAAAATAGATAATGCCATTATTTTCTGCGTTTACATGGGGAATAATGAGGATGGATAGGGTCAAGAAAAGATACAATAAACGCATAGATAATTTCAAAAAACACACAAAAAAAAATTTTACCTATGCAATAGGGATTCTTTGCCATGTATATTAGAATATAAATCAAGATTCCAAGAATTCAATACAAAATGTTTTTGAAAGGAAGACAAAAGGGGCGATGAATTCATTTGAAGGGAAATAGTTAGTGCTTGAACAATTCATGGCATAAAGGGAACTGTCGATTCTTAAGTTAATGGACGCGTTCTATGAACGGTGAAAAAGTAAAAAAGATATATTTATGAAACATGCAAATGTCAGGGAAAGACATCTTTTAGATCGATTTGGATATCCAGAAGCTCACATGTCACATTGTCATAGCAGATTTCAGGTTCGGTGTAGCGTCCCTGCACAAATTTCACCACAGAATGCTCTGCGGGATCGACCACCCAATATTCCTTGACATGGTATCGTTCATAGATACTTTTTTTCCTTTCCAGATCTTGGACACGATTGGATGACAGGATTTCAATCACCATATCTGGAGATCCTTGAATGTTTTTGTCGGAGAGGATTTTCTTGTTTTCATTGAGGACAATCAACAGGTCGGGTATCACAAGAATCTCTTCAGAGAGGACGACATCGACAGGGGCGGCAAGGATTTCACCAGCGTTTGTTTTTTGGAGATGGGAATTGAAGATTGCCAACAGGTTTCTGCTGATTCGTTGATGCATGATTGTGGGAGAAGGAACCATATACAAATCGCCTTCGATCAATTCTATCAATGGCCCTTCAGGGTATTCAGGAAGGGTTTCCAAGGTTTCGACAGTAAAGTAGATTTTTTGGGAAAGTGGTCTGACCTTGAACCTCGGAAGGGACATATGTAATTTAGAGATAATGTTGATTAATAAGTTTCCTATCAAAATGAAATGGTGATCCTCTCCCTGAAAACATAGGAAAAGATGGCACTTAATTTAGTCAATTGTGAAGAAGTGGATCGGGTATTGAAAGTTGAATAATGCGGTGTGTCCAGAATTGTTAAAGGGCTGTGTAAGGGATGGAGTATTTTGAAGTGGGAATTGAGAAAACAATTCGTGAGCTATCGATGAGTATTTTGGTTCCGAATAGAAAAGAAATCAGGAGGTATGAGGAATAGATAAGCTCGAAATGGGTTATGATTTGTGGAGAATAGATGATGCGAAACACAAAAAGTGCAATGATTGTAAGAATGAAATAATGTAAGAAGAAATCCTGGTAAAGGGGACGATCAGATTGCTCGAAAACCTTGACAGACAGGAATGTCATCCATGCCTGAGCAAAGAACATGATCAACCAGAGGGGATTTAGGAAGAAAAGTACAGACATTTCATAGAATGCGAAGACAAAGAATGAAATCAAGTTCACGATTCCTGCGGCGCTGAAAAGCATTGAAGCAGTTGCCAAACCTTTAAGATTACCTTTTTGACGGAGAATCAAGCCAGTAATCATTAAGGGGATATATAGAAAGACGGCAGGGACAATGACGGATGTGAAGAAATATGAGAGTTGGGGGGCTGTGAATGCCAGAAATTTGGCAATTATGAAGATGGGGGAAAAATCCTGGTAAAGGGTATCTATGGTTCGAAAGATTTCAAGGACACCTGAAAGGGCGATTGCAAGGAACAGGGCAAAGCCTGTAAATTTGGTTTTTTGGCTCATGGTTCATTATCCTCCTTTTTTATGGGCACCCCTAGCACATTTTCTAGAGGGCGGTTAACAGCATATTCTATGTCAGTGTTCCATTTCTTTTCAGTTTCATTGAAATTTCGATGATATATGGGATAAGAAAGGGAGTGGTTTGGAGTTGTGTCAAGAAGATACAGGTTCATCTTGGTTGAATGTTCATAGATGAAGTTGATGCAGTCAGAAGTCTGGTTTGGTGGAAGGTTTATCCACCAAAGGAAATCCCTGGTTTGGGGATAATACTTGAAGTTTGACCGAAATGGAAGGCTACCGTTCCTGAACTGGTTCTCTATCTGGTGGAAGATTTGAAGGTTCATTTTTCCTGTGAATAGAATTTGGTTAAATATTTGAAAGTAATTTCGGTCAAACAACAGACGATATCCAGTTATTATTCCAGATTTTTTCAGGAATGCCATTCGTCGGGAAATGGTTCTTTGCCTATTTTCACTGAACAGTTGTTTCTCTTCTATTGAATAGATTGGATTGTTGACTACCCCATTCATGATTTGGACTTGTTTTCTTCTTGCATTGGTCATCAATTCACGGATCAGTATGATATCGGTCATGGAAAGCCTATTCAAAAGTGGAGAGGACGCTTGAGTTTCAACATCATTTATTTCATGGGGTTCATCAAGCCAGCTTGCGAAATCAAAATCCCATTTGCCATCCTTCCATTTTTCAATTCGGGGAAAACTTTCCAATTCAATGGGGGGGTGGGGGAAATGAAGAATTTCAAGAATTGGAAAATGAAGGGACATATGTTCAAAAAGCCTGTCCAGTAAGGAAGAACCGTCCTTGGGCATATAAAATTGAAGAAGGATACCATTGAAATGACCAAAAATCCTGTTTTGAAACGTGGTGTATGGATGGGCCCTTCCCAATTCATGTAAAGCATTGGCACCTAAAATGTTTGTCGAAATGAAATAGGTATGGTTTTCCAAACCAATTAGGTGCGGTGCTATTTGTGCAGTTGCATTGATGATAATCCTTGGTGAACCTGAATGAAGTTGGTCAAACCATCTTCTTGCCGTTTGTGGAGTTATCCCCAATTTTTTGGCGATTTCAGGGAAAGTTGCCAGTGGATGGGCTTGCAGGAACAGAATCAGTTGACGTTGTTGGTCGGTAAGCATAATCCGCACCTATGGATACAATGAAAAGGCAATTTTGGGGTCATCACCAGCTTGACCTCCAGGAGGGTCAAATTCGAAGAAATAAAGGAGAACTGGCTTATTGGGATTGTGATTCCCATAAAATGCTAATGTTCCAATCTCATACCATCCAGGCTCAGTAGCATGGTTGTAGAGATCCGCACGGACATGGAATTCCTGAAGATATGTCTCATTTAGATAGAGGTATTTGAAGTCTCTTCCCGATGGCAAGACAAGGTGGAGAGATAGTCCAAATTTGACACCAGACCTGAGTTCTTTTGCTGTGAACCCTTTCAGTTCTATCCTGAATACAATCAAGACGTCATCCTCAGTGCCGTCCCCATCAATATCCCGATATCCAGCTGATTCAATGAATGAAACCGCCATTTTGTCGTGGGTCATCACATTGAGTGGAAGGAAAGAAAAGAACAGGATAGAAAGCAGAAGAAATCCAAAGAGGTGCGTCTTTTGCATGTGCTTAAGTTTTCATTATGTATTCCCCTATATTAATTGTCTGAAAAGGTGATTTTTTTCTGATTCATTCACATTAATTTCCTTACATGTATCAGATTCAAAATAGAATTACTTTAATTTTTATTTCCAAATTGGAAATCTTTTTAATGCCCAATTGCATAAGGGATTTGTGTCTGAAATTATGAAATTAATATGAAAAAATCATAATTTCAGAAAGGTGATGCAAATGAAAAGAACTATTGCTTTGATTCTAATTGTTCATCTTTTAGGGTTGATTGTTGCAAGCACACCAAGTGTTGCCAAACCATTAACCCTGAATGGAACTGCTTCAGTGACTGTTTCTGACCAGCCCATCATTGGTAACAAGGTCACAGTTGATGAAGTGGTATACAATGGATCAGGATGGATTGTAATCCATGCAGACAATGCAGGGGCTCCTGGGTCAATCCTTGGATACTCCCCTATAGTGAATGGGACAAACAAGGATGTCGTCGTTCAAATTTCGGAAGAAGGAAGAACGAATACGCTTTATGCAATGCTCCATACAGATGCGGGAACAGTAGGAAGCTTTGAGTTTCCCAACGGGGCGGATGTTCCAGTGAAGGAAGGAGGAGCAGTCATTACACCATCCTTCAGTGTTACAGGGGATATGGATCCATCAGTTGAGGTGGAAGACCAGAAAATTGTGAACAACCAAGTGATAGTGAAAAAGGTAGTCAGTCCAGGACCTGGTTGGATTGTTATTCATGCGGATGCTGATGGTTCACCTGGAACCATTCTCGGTAAAACAGCAGTAAGCCATGGAATCAATACCGATGTCAAGGTCACGTTGGCAACTGATGGAAGGACGGACATCATGTATGCCATGCTCCATGCGGACAATGGAACACGGGGCACCTTTGACTTCCCAAATGGTGATGACAAGCCAGTGACGGTCAATGGAAGCATTGTGACACCCTCTTTCAATATAATTTCAGAAGATAAGGCGCCTGGTTTTGGTTTCTTGGCAGGATTTACAGGGATATCCATTGCGGCAATTGTTTTAAGAAGAAAATCGAGAAAATAGATAATACACCCACCTTTTTTTTATAAGAGCTCAATTCATATAAAATTAAAAAAAAAGAGAAAGACAATATCCGTTTCCATAAAGAGAATAAGAATGCATTATTGAAAGAACCGTAAAGCAGGACATAACCATTTTATTCTTTCTTTTTTAAGGAAAAGGATTGAATGAAGTTAAAAGATCATTGGAGTTACAGGGAATCAAAATTCAATACACTTCATTTTTTCTGACAGAGACATAATATAGAAGGTATTGCAGGTCATCATGTGAAACGACCAAAAAGAGAGGACTTCCCCTATTTCAAAACAGGCAAGAGCTCTATCGACATTGAAGAATTGGTGCCAGGCTGTTCAAGACCAGATTGCATACCCTCCATTGATTCCCCGAAATGGGTTGGAACGAATGAAGCATCCAATATGTATAAGAAATCTGATGAATTTGTCTGCATAAGGTTCGGAGAGGATACATATGCGGCACCCTTGAAAGTCCTGAATCTACATGAGATAGTGAATTTTACCTCAAAGGAAGGAACACCATTGGCAATCACATTCTGCCCGCTTTGCCAGACAGAGGCAGGTTACATCAGAAGGTTGAATACTGGTGAAACTGTTGAGTTGGGCGTAAGCGGTCTCCTTTGGAACAGTGCATTGGTACTTTACGACAGGAAAACCTTGACTCTTTTCTCCCAAGTGCTGTCAATGGGGATTGTGGGAGCCCTAACTGGGAGCAGGCTTCAAAAGATTCCCACATTCCAGACAACATTACAGAGATTGGAGAAAGAATTTCCAGAGACGAGGATACTTGATCGTGATACTGGATCTGACAGGGAAAAATATTATGAAAGAGAAGTATATGGTGATTACCTTTCAAATGATCGGATCGCCTTTCCTGTCAAGTATCGAGATGACAGGATGAAGCCAAAGGAGTTGGTGCATACTATAGAGACAAGTAAAGGTCATGTGATCATCAGGCATGAAGACCTCATTAAACGTGATGATCCAGTTCCCATATTAGACGACATCATATCTGTCAAGGTTGCAGGCTTTCCCCTTTTCTTCATTGAAAGGTTTGATTGGGAAAGGTGGATTCCCTCGGACTTTTCATTCTATTTTACTGCAAGGGCTTATTTCCCAAGTGCACATATTCTAAAAATGTGATGTGAAAGATGCATGGATGAAAGATGTATGGAATAAATCCATAAACGTCATGAATGACAAGATTTATTCCCAAGACTTTAAAACAAGGGATTTGTAATAGATTAACAACAAAAAAACTTGTGTGTGTGCAATATAATTTCTGATAGAGTGCGACCAAAAATTACGCGCTTAAATGAGTTTGTGAAATGATAATTTGAAAGGTCAAGAGGAGGTAAGATAAGAACATCATTGTGATTGAAACACCATCTAAATTGTCTAAGTTTTTTGGAAATTGACATATTTCTCATCCATTTTTTTGGAAGATTGCCATATCCTGTGAGTGCTTTTGCTATCGATAATGAAATTGGAAAAACATTCCGTTTGTTTACTCCATTTTGATTTTGATTACAATTGAAATATTCTGTTTCTATTTTCCCGAGGGGATTTATTGAGTTTGTTGAATTTATTAATTGGTGAAACCATTAGAAAAAGCAAGAAGAACCGAATTAATCTAGCATGAAATTTTCACCATCTATTTTTTCTGATTGTTTGACAATTTTATCGGTTTAAATAATTTTTTTAAAAAAGCCTTACCTTTTTTTGTAGTGAATAGAATTTGAATAAATAGATAACCAGCTATAAGA
>WAKA01000189.1 GCA_015523565.1 Candidatus Heimdallarchaeota archaeon
ATCCCCAACTGCAACAGCGAGATGCCTAGAATGAAATGGAAGAGCGATGCCCCAGCCAGATGGAGCGCAACAGTTTCTGCATCCTCATTCCCTCCAGTCAAGGTGCTGGCACCCACGAAATTCAACACTAGGTTTATGACCAAGCTCCCCATCAACAAGTGTGGCTACTCCTTTGGCACTTCCTGAGTTAGAGAACCCGTTGCTGATGAAGAGGAGGGAGGCTAAAGAGGCAATCTCACCCAAACCGATGAAAGCCCAGAATTCCCCTACTCCCCCTAGTGTCTCAGGTTGCACGGTCAACTCACCGAAGATGTCCAAAAACTAGAGTTTGGTCTTTCCCAGATACAGGCTGAAGCCATCATTCACAAATTCCATTCCCACTGGACTGGAACCCCCTCCCATAGTAATTAACGGTACAGTTCCACTTGCATCAATCGTAATGCCTGGAACACCCATTGCTTGCAGAAGGGTGAAGAAACCCAGAAGCAATGTGTTTGGAACTGTGGCAAAACTGCGGAACATCAATCGAACCGCCTCCTTGAACATGAACTGCCCCGCCGCCTCGATTATCAAATTCAATTTGAGCCAATTCCTTTAACATAATCAAGGATTAGTTTCTGTTGCCCTGCTTCCCATCAAATTCCCTAGAGACAAACTAGGCACAATTGCCCCAAAACAAAAAGATCAATGAAAACCAAATTGAAAAAATGTCTATCTAAGTTAGAAAATATATCCTTACTTTCAGACCAAGATTTTATGGCCAAGGTCCATATAATTGTCAGATATAGGGCAAACGAAACTACAAAGAAGATGGAAACGATCCCAACCTCCTGAAAAAGAGCCACCATCAAAAAAAGCAGGTTGCCTTGGTTTTCTGCATTCTTCATTGTTTTTATGGGAAAATCCTGCCAACTTCTAAGGACGTTATATAATACCAATCCCTGCAACACCAGCTGAAACACATAAATGGGAATGACCAAAGCCCCCAAGAGCCTGTCAAATGGGTTCCACAATTCCAACCAAGACCTGAACCAAACCGCAGTAACAAATTTGGCAAGGGCAATGGGTGCAAGAACGTACTCAAGCCACTTACCAGCTTTTAAGTAATATCCCGAAATCTCATTCAATGTGCTCACTCCAAAATGAAGATTATAATAATTTTTCCCTCACGGTACTCAACATTCATCCTTCGCTACTTTTGTATTGGAAAGGCGAAGCAATGACCGCAAGCCAGTATTTCTAATCCGGAGTGCAAAACCCACAAGAAAAAAAACAAGTAAAAGACGAGATGCAGGAACATTATACAAGTAGAAGAGAATAATCGAATATGAATAAAAGGAATATTGCCTTGCCGAGAAGGCGACCCCCTTGTCCATCCAAACCAAAACAAAAAAATCAAGGGTAAAAACATAACCAATTACCCGATCGAGTTCCACCAATCTGCTCCATATCAGCAAGAGATACAAAATTGCAACGTTGATACAGACAAGAAGCAATAGATTGCCATCCATCAAGAACAACTGTAGAATGCTGTCAAGACCGTAGGCCATGACGAAAATGCCAATCATGATCCATATCTCGTCCAAATGGAATCTTTTGACTGTATCTTTCATGGAAAATGTATCTGCTTGTGAGGTTCCAATCCAAAGAAGAAGCCATGTCACAGCACCACCAATTACTGTTGGAAACATGAACCACAGAATTTTCCATGCAAAATATTCCAAGCCTTTAATAAAATTGCTCAACATCAACAAACCAATAATTGCCATTTCCCCAAACAATGCGACCACAGCAACATGTTTTGCAGGCAAACCGACCTTCTTTGAAAAACAGACAAAGGAAGGGAAAGATATGACCAATGCTACCGCAACTCCCAGCCAAAAGCCAAAAAAATACCCGATTATGCTGGCCCCAAAATTAAGGATGACAATAGCATAAAAGCTATTGATTGCCCAACTGTCAGCCATTTTCATTGCCATGCCCCCCAAAACTCAAAATAACTGCTCAACAGCAAATGGAAAAGATATGTGGTGAGGAAATAACCAAGCAACTCTATTGCCATCATGGGAGTTCGAGGATTAACAATCAGGATTTTCGCCCACAGTCGCCCTATAACTGATCCAATCAATTCAGCCGTCAACAATAGCAGTTCTTCCATAAAATTTACTCCTGCAAACATAGCACGAAATACAACATTTGTTTGCTCAATAAGGATTGCTGCTACCATTGCTTTAATGACATGCGAAAACGAATTTAGTTTTGGAAATTCAACTGCCCATACATTGAGCATTGAAGTTGCAACAAAGAGGTGAAATTGAGCAAGATACCCTTTCATTTCTGGAGAGAAAGATCGGGACTTCCATATTCCTGCTACAGTGTTGGCTACAGCAATGAACAAGCCTATCATCCCTAACTTAACGCTAGGGGGTTGTGGTTTGTCCATAAAACTCCTGAAAAAAAGGAGAACACCACCCTCTATCAGGCTGGTAATACTGACCAGTTTAAAAAAATTCACAAATTCCTGCAATCCCAATGTCTCTAAATGTGATGTTTGTGTCAATATCCTAGGGATTTCGACAACTATCTCTCCAAATGAAAGGATCAGATCACTATTCCGTATTGTCATTGAAAACTGAACCTGCTTGTCATGAACTTGCAAGACAAGGGGAGATAAGGAAATTATTTCAAGCCCAGGAAGGATGAAACCTAATGTCACAGCAATAGATTTAAATACAGATGTTACAAATGTTTTGATACCCTCAAGAACAATTGTGATGACTGTATCCACAATGAACTTCCCCGCCGCCCTATGCACAAATTCAAAGTCTAGTTTCCGCTTATTATCAACCAATTTAGATAGTAGGCACCAACAAGCAATATGGCCACAAACGCGTAAATGTAAAACCCCATTCTTATCTCCCTCACATTCCAGTTCTCGATTGCAATCAACGGCGATTTCAAAACAAAAAGGAACCCATCATACGCAGAAGCCGTACACAGCAGTCCAGGGGTTCTCTTTTCTAATGCATCATAATTCCACTTCGCCAAAATTTTATTGAGAAGTATTGCAAGACTAAAAATAAAGCCTTGGCGGTAGGTCAAATCTATGAACTCAATGCCTACAAAAATAAAAAGATAAAAGTTCAGAATAGAGGCAATCACAGCCATCATTAAAAGCAAAAAAATTCCTAACAGCCCAAAAGTGAAAAGGTTCTCCCTAATAACCAAATAATGGGCAAAACTGCAGTACCTTTTGGAAAAGCGTTTCCAGAACAGATGGTACCAAAAGCCTGACAAGACCAGCCATACAATCAACATGATGGTGGCGGCAATAAAGGCAAGCAAGTTTCCCAGAGCAAACATGACCCACCAGTTCATGATCCCACCGCTTTTGGTGTAGTCCCCCATACAAAGGTCAACACAGCGTGGTAGATGACAAACATGGATGAAAAGAGATGCTTGCTTATACCCAATTCCACATCAGAGTAGGGGTTCCTCTCCTCGGCAACCCAGTCGAACAGCGGAACGGAAAGCCCCTTGAAAAAGTCAAAAAAGTTGCGAATGGGGCTCAAGACCCTTCTCTTCAGCTCATAGAGCCTTTCAAGGGTGGGCAAGCCCAAGTCAAAAAGGAAGTTCATCTGGAAGGTTCCCATCGCAAAGGATATTAAGTCAATCAAGTTTTCGGTATATACCTTGAGATACATGGCTTTTAAACTAAACTGCCCGTTGGGAACAGTGTTCTCCACCACGCCAGGCACCTTTACTGACGGGGAGAGCCTGGAAAACAACTGTTGTGTGCCATACCGATCCATAAAAACAGACAATACCCCATCAATAAATGCAACAAAGAAAGTTAGGTCATGTTTGGTTATTTCCGAAAGCAGTTCACCCATGGTTATATATTTCCATACCACATTATAAAGCCATTTGGAGACAACCAGCTCAATCGGCGAACGTATTGGTGGAATTATTGACGGGATCGGGGATTTACCAGTTGCCGCATTGAGCAGGAAAGAGAAGTCTGAAAAGGGCAGATGGAGGCCAAATTGGGGGGACTTGCCAAATAGGTCTGTCAGATTGACTTTTGCAATGCCAAAATCAAACTCAATGTCTTCCCCTGTTCTAAAAATCACCAAGCGGTAATCATGTAGTTACATGTGCATACCCTAGCTTAGAACGAGAGCTGCAGATCACGATCTCAATGGATACTCATAATAATTTACTGGTGATTCCTATACAGACATACATGGTTCGGCTGTGAAGGCAATATTTGGAAAGGAGATTTTGATCATCTCTAATTCACAATAAAAAATTCCAAAAACTCATTATACAATATCATTAGCATCCAAATTGAAGCTCAACCTTGATCTCTCAAACTTATATTTGCGAATAATATCTTCTTTATAATATTTGAAATAATTTATTGCACCTTTCCATATCATCAATGCGTAACCTATGACAAGAAGGTATATCATGCTATCCACCCCCTCTACAGCGATGAGAATGTGCATCAATGAAGCAAGAACAATGTTTTTAATTGGCATTCCTTGGAAAAGTACAAGGAATCCACTAGCAATAAATAAAATAATCAACGGTAGTTCAAAAACCTGGGGAAACCACTCAGTCCTTCCCTTTCCAAATGGCAAAAATATTCCATTGACTTGACTAAACTCAGTTACTGCGATACCAGCAGGAAACAAAATTAAAATCGTGAGGAGGGTATCATAAAAATTTGTTAGCTTTGCTAATCTTTTCCTGCGCCAAGAGATCTCAATCAACCGATCGATTTCTTCATCAGACCACGCAGGAACAGTATAGAACTTATGCTTATATCTCATATCATTTTTCAGACCATGATGGGCTTGTGCGACCCATCTGACCTCCTCTTGGGGGATTTGTGATAGTAACCATCTATGCCTGTCTATGCCTTTGTCATAGGTAAGATAGCCCTTTTCTGTCAACCAAATGGCAACAATCAAGAAAACTCCATAAATCAATACCAATCCAAGAAAAATCCGATGGACAAAACCAGAAGTTTGCAAGACAGATAAAACCAAACCAAGCTCAATAAGAAGAAGTAACATCCAAAAAAGGATTCCACCAGGATTTCCCGAACTAATGCGGAGTTTGTTCAACCCCCTTTTCCAATTCATGCACAAATAACCGATCCTTATTCCCCCGATAATGAAATAGGGCCAGGTTTTGTGAACCATGTCCCATGCTTCAAACGGTTCCAATCTCAGAATCAGAAAAGCTCGTATGATGATAATGTTAACAAAAACAAAGAAGACCAAGGCAATATATTCAGGACTATTGGTTTTTTCAAGATCTGGCATCAGGAGGTTGAATGCCAGCTTTCTGTCCCCTATTTTTTTAGACATATCCTCGAACTTGATTCCTTCAAAGCAATTGTATTCCATTTCAAAACCCCTTATAGGTAATTGTTGGTTCTTTTCAGCCAATAAGCGGATAGGATTAAATGAACTGCCATAAACACCCCTAACATAATCCGCAATCCTAATTGAACTGATATGCTTGTTTTATCCCTTAGATCAAAACCAACTCTCAGATTTCTCTTTATCTGCCGTATCTTGTCCAAATTTATTAAAACAAGACCACTAGTCAACAAATCGACAAAAATATCTTTTGCTTCTTCCAATTTCTTAATCAAAAGCGACCCCTCAATTGAACCAAAAAGTATTCCAATTCTTAGCCCAGTCCCTTCCTCATTGATCAGCCAAAATTTGTCAAGAGGGATTTCGGAATCCACAAATTTAGCAAAGAAAAACTGATATAATTGATCCTTATATATATCTGTAAAAAATTCCAATCCGCTTCCAAGAATCACACCAAACATTCCAAATAACGCGGAAAACAATCCAAGAACCCAGCCAAAATGGAGTTCTCCAAGAAATTCCGTTATCAGCACTTTGTTTCGACTGTCCTGTATAGAATTCAATGTATTTTCAACCATAAGGATCTCTGCAAGTACAACTAGCGTTTTCATCAAAATCGTCCAAGTCAATGCTTTTTCTAATGTAAGAGCTCGTGACTTAAAGAAAAAAGCAGTTATGGTTGAGGCAAAAATTCCTAACAGGTTGATCATCATCCCACTAAGAATGAGAGTAAATGCCTCATCAGGTGGGAAACCCAATGTCTCAACGGTCGGATTCCCGAAGACATCCGCCAATCTTATCCCTTTTCCCAGCAGGAAATCCAGATTGTCATTGGAGAAACGAACGCCCAGTTCCATTCCATTCACCTTGGGCAAGTCCCCTGCAAAATCAATGGGGATTGATGGGGCAAGTGTAGCCAGCAATTGCAGGAAGCCCTTCAAGGCGGAAGTCACGGCAAATGCGAACCCACCCATAACTGCCCTGAAAACGTTCTTCAAGATAAAGGTTGCGCCAGACAGTAGCTGTTGTATCCCTTAATATAATCCTGCTGTACATGGGAATAATGACAATCCCATGAAAAAAAGCAAAAAACCAGCTGGAAACTCCTTAACCCATTTCATTCCCAGTAACTTTTAATTGTCTTTTCCAGTCCATTTGGAGACAATACCGTTAAATAGAGATCCGCCAGCAGTTTCATCAAAATACTGCCGTTGTATGCCTCAAAAATATGATGGGTCAAGTCAAAATCAGTCCAGATGACCCAGACAACAAACAAGCCAAACACGTAGAAGAAAAGGCGAAGGGCACGCGCATGCTTCAGAACAAGGGTTCCCGGCTTCAACCAGAACAATGCAATCCCCACCCCAAATACAAGCAACAACCCAAGGA
>WAKA01000190.1 GCA_015523565.1 Candidatus Heimdallarchaeota archaeon
GACATCATGAACGTTGATGCTGAAGGGTTAAGTTTGTACTTGTCCACGCTCATGCTGTTATTAGTCCCCACCATGGATTTAGCCATTGAATTGTCACTGGCAATTTTCGGCATCCTCTTTTTGGCAAATGTCCTGCTTATCCTGAAAGTACATCACCCATATTTGGCGGTTCCCATACATAAAAAAATATTGACGCCCTTTTTCAAAACAGCAGGATTATTTATACTCTTCTTTACTTATATGATTACGTTTGCCTCTGGCAAAACGAAAAATGATCCAACCAAATTAAGCTGGCCTGGTGCAAAGAGTTGGTTGGATCAGCAAAATGTTCCCCCACCAGAGGGATTCAAGTCTTGGATCGACTTTTTCCTTTTTAAGCCCCATATTCTCTTGTTTTTCTTCGCGGTTCTTGGCATTTTCATCATAATTATTTTGCTTCCCGAAATCATTGTCCAGACAGGTATGGTCAAGGCACCCAAACTGAGAAGAATCCGCCAGCTTCACGACTTCTACGATGATTTTGTTCCGGACTTCAACAGGTTTTGGAGACTGTGGTCTGAGAAGGTTCTTTCGGTGAGTGAGGGTCCGGCTCCTGAACAGTGGTTTAAACTTCTCGAGGATCCCATTTGCCTTCCCAGTGACCTGTTTGAACGACTGCCTTTCCTTTCGGATTGGAGTTTCATCGAGGTAATGGGCGGCAAGCTCAGGTTTGTCTCAATCGATGTGGTCACAACCAAGAGGATAGGCATTCTTTCTTTTCAAAACCATTACGATCTTCTGCCCACCTTTCTGAGGGATCCAACTGCACTGACAGTGGGCATAGTCTCGTTTCCCATCCCAAAGGACATGATCCGTCACCTGGAAGGGCACGGAGCTGTCGATTTTGAGGATTTCGACAATATGGGCAGTCATGTCTCACTGTTTCTGAGGTTAGAGGATAAAAGCCCCAACCGACCGTTATTGGAAGGCTTGAAATCCTTCTGGCAGGCACATGAGAGGGAATACCTTGAAGAGGTGGAGAGGCTGAAAGCGGAGCTTCGGCAGGAACTCCAAGAGCCCCTGAATCTCGGATGGAGAAATCCCATCAGGCGATTGAGAAGGAAGCATGAGCTGAAGGTCAAGAAGAACCTGTTAAATGAGTTGGAACGGGAATTTTCCGATAATGTCTAGATTATGGCGGACGGTGGACGAATACAATTGGATGACTTGGATTGTAATTGCACTTGACATTGCCTTCGGGTATGCCGCCATGGAGACAGGGGGTGCGCCCCTGCTCATTGGCATGCTTGGCGAAATTCACGATCCCAAAAGGCAATATGACACCACATCAGGGAAAAGAGGGATGCAATGATCAACGTAATTGTGACAGGTGCCATGCAAGCAACTTTGATTCAGTTGAAGAACAGACAAAATTCAAGGAGGATACATCACAATTCTTTCTTTCCCTTTTTGGTTACCATTTATTGTTTGCTGCAATTAATGGGATGGTTTATAGTAGGAAATCTTCATTGGAAGTTATGAATGATCTGCTTTCTCCAGTTATTGGTCAATTCATTTTTGACAAGGTGGTAAAGAGTTTATTTGTTATTACTGGAGTGTTGGGGTTATTATATTCCTTTACTGACTTGATAATTTATCCACATTTAAGATTTTTGCTTATTGATTTAATATTAACTGTAACTGGACTTTTCAATCAATTTATGTCTATAGTTTTGCTTATGCTGAACCTAATTGTAGCCTTTGTCTACGGATTGATTGCAGGTTATTTGAAATTTTAGGTGATGAAAAGTGTCGAAAGCAAAAGTTAGCGGAAACGTGGCGAACACATCTCGCACTAGTTTAACAATCTCTTCAATAGTCTATTTTTCGATGTTCAGTTTTGCAATTGTTCTCATTGGCTTTTTTGCTTTGCTAACGGGAAATTCCATTGCCAAAAGTTTTTTGGAATTCTTGACTCCAAATCCAGAGCAAAATCTAATGGTTTCGGTAGGATTAATTGCTTTCGGAATGCTATTATTCATGGGATTTTTAATTGGTAGTCTTCTTAGGTACTTAAAAAAACCACATGCCTATGCCATATCATTCTATCGTTTTCTCTTTTATTCAACTCCTTTATTGGGGTTCTTTCTTGGTCACGCCGTTATTTCTGTAATATTCTATTCAGAAAGAATTTTGTTTACCATTGTGCTGGCAATTGTCTTAGCTTTATTTTTGTTTCGAATGAATTTGTTTCACAGTTATTTGGTTACAGAAAGCAAAATTCCTATTTTCTCACGATTGGATGGGTTACGATCCCATTGGACTTATTTTCTTTTAGTTTTTGCTTGGCTTTCAGGACAGATAACAATTATGATTTCTGTAGGAAACAAAGGTATACTTGTCTTTACAATTCTTTTATTATTTGTAAACATTCTTTTTTTCTTTCATTTAATAAAACTGGAGGATTTGTTTGCAAGATATTTCTTTTGGATGGAGGTCTTTGCCATAATGATACTTGCTTTTGATTTGATTGTCAAAGAAATTATTGGAAACAGCTTGGTGTTTGGGAACAATCCGACGTTATTTTGTTTAGGAGTTGCTTCTCTAGTAGCATATGCCCAATCTAAAAATGTGCTTTTCCTATGCAGGAAACAAATCGAGAAAATTTGTATTGTTCCTGGAACAATGAGAAAAGTGTTTTTTTCAGGGGAAAATGCCATTGATGAAATGAATAACATGTATCTTGGACAAATGAATGATTCCTTGGTTTTTCTTTTAGCATATAGGGTTTCCTCTCATCCCATCCTTATTGATATTCAGCAGTTTCTTGAATTGAAGGAAAAGATTGAAATGCAGGAAGGTTTTAAGGCAGAAAAGCTTGTGGCAGTGGCAATGAAATTTCCCGATGAAGTTTTGCAATTTGCTACTTCAAAGGGTATTATTGTACTTGAATGCAAAAAGTGAACTTTTCCATAATTTTTTAATCAGGTTCCACCACAATACTTTGATTACTTCCCATCTGATGATTAATCTGGTTTTTTAATTAATTTTTGCAATGTGTCTATAAGGTGAATGCAATTAATTTCAGATTTTTCAATAAATTGTCATCCATAATTTTAATGATTGCATGTTTGTTTGCTTATTCCACATTGCAATGGTTATGCATATAATTCAGTTCGTTTATGTCAGTTTATGGTTTGGGATGCCAGTTTTAAGAATTTCTTGAAAAGATTTATTGAAGCAGACATTTCCACTGAAATTGATGTTCCAACAGCTAACCTCAGACTTGACTTCTTAATTAAAAAAAAAGGGAAGTTGCCCTTTCCTTTTTCTTATACTAAGGGAACAATATTGGGGGAATTCAAGAGTGAAAGGGACAAATTTTCAATTGACGACATATACAAAGGGTTGGCAAAGGCTTATCTTCATATAGGGTCAAGCAAATCAGAAAATGTCACGGATGTTACACTGATGTTCATAATTGGGGAAAAACCTCTACCTTCAAAACTTCCTGTTTATTTTGATTTAAATCCAATTGAAAAAGGCGTCACAGTGCTTCAACATCAGGTTCATACTATTGTTGTTGAACTTGACAAGATAGAATACGATGAAGAAAACATGTTTCTTGGTATTTTTGCGTCCAAACCAATCAGGAAACGGATAATTGCCAAAGCCCTTCAAGAAAGGGAAAGTTTTATTATATCATATTCATATTTTCTTTATAAGGACGAGGTGGTCGAAGTGGCTAAGGCAGAGAATATTGAAGTTGATCCTAGAGCATTAAGCATAAGGTCAGCAGTGGAAAGCATTGGGATAGATCGGATCATAGAGGAATTTGGGATTGAAAAAACGTTGAGTCAATTGACTCCAGAACAGAAAGATAAGATTTTGAAAATACTTTCTCAAGAAAGGAAATAATTGTTTGCAGAAATATGCTAGAGTTTAATGATTTTTTCATTACTTAGATTAGCTCCTCATGAAAGAGAAGGTTTTATTACAATATTTTCATATTTTTCATAAGAAGGAGATATAAAAAATGTCAAAGGAAGGGAACGAAGTTGATCCCATATCATTAAGCATAAGGTCAGCAGTGGAAAGCATTGGGATAGATCGGATCATAGAGGAATTTGGGATGGCTAGGATCATAGAGGAATTTGGGATGGCTAGGATCATAGAGGAATTTGGGATGGATCGGATCATAGAGGAATTTGGGATTGAAAAGACGTTGAGGCAATTGACTCCAGAACAGAAAGATAAGATATTGGAGATACTTTCCCAAAAAGCTGAATGATTTTTTGGAATTAATTTCAGTTTATTTGATTTTGTTGGATTTCTTTGTTCTTGGATCACATTTGTTTTGTTCAAAAGGTTGTATCCAAATATACTTGAAACATCCTCCTGCTTTGTTGGCGTTATAATTTTCTTTGACATTTTCATATGAAGATATTCCTTTTGGATCAAAGAAAAGCACTTTTTTCATTCTTGGCAAGATGACTGTCCAAAAATGATCACCTATTTCAATTCCAATCCATTTTCTTTTTAATTTATGTGCAACGGCAATTGTTGTTCCACTTCCCGCGAAAAAGTCCATTACGTATTCATGTGGTTTTGTGCTGGTTAGGATTACTCTTTCAAGGAGTTCTTCAGAATTTTCCGTTTGAAATCCCCAAGAGGAAGTGTACCCTTGGATATCTGTCCAGTTTGAATCAATGGGGAAATCTTTTCTTTCTTCAATGAGGTAATCGACTTTTGGATTGTTCAATCCACATTCTGGACACCCTTTCCACGTTCCTTTTCTATGGATGTATCCACAGGGGCATCTAATTCTTATTTTTTCTTGTTTTTCAAGTTCATCGATTTTTTTTTGTGAAAAGGTCCATCCTCTTCCTTTCGGAGGGGATATTTTGGCACCGAAAATTTTTTTTGCTTTTCCTCCGCTGATGGAAAGGTTCATGGAAGTCATGTCATGCCAATATGGTTTTTTTGGTTTTGTCAATTTTTTACGGAACGGGTTGAAGTAATGATTGTTTGATTTGGAATAAAAGAACAGTGAATCATTTGCGACAGGGTAACGTTTTGCATTGAATCCCTTTTTGACGATCCTCTTGATTTGGATTTCGTTTCTGAAATTATCGGGACTGAATATCTGATCCATCAATAATCTTACAAGCATGTTGCCATTATGGTCACATCTGACAAAAATGGATCCATCTTTTTGGAGAAAATGTTTGGCTATCGAAAGTCGGTTTTCGAGGAGAGTTATCCATGTGCTGTTCTTATAGTTGGTTTTATACTTGTATCTGTTTTGTCCACCTAAATTGAATGGGGGATCGATATAGATTGCCTTGACTTTTTCTTTGAATAATGGCAAAAGAAAATTGAGCGCTTGGAAATTTTCAGAGAAAATGAGCCATCCGTCAATTATTTTCTCGTTTATTATTTCTGAGAAACTAAAATTGAAGTATTTGGTATCAAGTGGCAAGAACTGTATAGGTTTTGGCAATATTTCTGTTTTCAAGGAAATGGGTTCAGAGATGAATCCAAGTTCCATCCATTCCTGCATTTGCATTTTCCAACCTTCTGTTTCTGATAATTCCATTAGAAGTTTCATTCCTCCAATTTCCAATATCCTGTCCAAGGTGATAACAAAATGGGTTTCCAGGATAGGTTTTATTTTGAGCCATCTGTTGAGTTCATGATGAAGGATATCTATCAGAAAATTGATGATTATGTCTCCCAATTGTACAAAAATGCCAAAATTATTTCTGTTTGAGATGAATTGTTTGTATTTCCAATAATTGAACTGTTCTTGTAGAAATTCTTTTGGGTTTTTTGGTATAAAGTACTCAATCTCATTTCGGTTCCAATAACTGTTGATTGCTTTTTTGATTGGTGAGGTTTTAAGGTTCAATGCTTTGGAAAGGGAGTCAATGAAGTCGTTTAGATTGAAATTATTGTTGACCGGGTTGCAATTAAGCAAAATATGAACCTGGACTTGTCTACTTGTCTTTTTTATGTTTTTGATTTTCATTGAAATGAATGCTCTATAGACCCTTGACTTTTCCGTTAGTTGGCTTGTGTCAAAAAAAAATGAAAATTGTTTTCCTTCTATTTTTATTGTTGTTTTTTCAGATTTGAATTCCCCTTCTTTTCGTATTAGGTAATGTTGTTCTGTTATCCATACAAGTTTGACATCATTGAGATTCACAATTCTTTCTTTTGGTTTAGCTTTCAAATTCAATGACTTGACAAATTCAGTCATAGTTTCAAGGTTTTTTTCATGAAGCAAGGTTTCTTGTTGTAATAATTCATTTTTTAATTCAATTGTTCTTTCCTTCTCCCCAATTGGCTCAAGATATGCGGAAACTGCCTTGATCAGTTTATCCACTTGTTTCATTAGATCCTGCTGATTTTTCATATTAAAGATTGTTTCTCATTGTGTCAAAATAATTTATGAGATGGGTGCATTAGAAGTCTAGAAATAAAAAAGAAATATAACTTCAAATTTGTATGGACTTCATAATGGACTGGAAACCTGAAGAAATAAGGATAAGACTGTCTCGTTTACTCGATACACTTGTTACATTGGCGATGGAGGACAACTTGGTTACTGATGATGAGGAGGCAATAATAGAGCGTATAAGGTTTGCCCTGTGGTCATTGGAGAACGAATTTCAAGAGCTGATTAAGCTGGATGAATATTCGTTTAGGAATAAAATGCAAAGCATGTTTGATAAGGTTCTCCAAGATGTTATTTCTACCGCAAGGGCTGATGGTTTGATTACAAGTGACGAAAACAGGTTGATTAAGAAGATCAAGGAATTTCTAGCAACAAATGGGCTGTCTAGAATTATTTGACTCCTAGCAGTAAGCTAACTAATGCTTGGACTATTCCCGAAGCGATGAATCTTAGAATGAGTGCAATTATGACTGTTGCAAATGCAAGTCCCCATCCTTGATCCAATGCACGTTTAATGCAATACATGAAAACAAGAATTGCCCAAATATATGCCAAAATACCTGCCAATCCAATAATTAATGAAATATTCCCCAAATTAATCAGTAACTGTGCGATTGCAGTGGCAATTAATCCATATCCTAGCAGTCTTATGATCTCGCTGGGGGAAGTTTCAGTTCCTGCACCTCCGAGTCCCTTTCCTACATATGCTATTGCAAGGATGTAAACAGGAAATCCAACAAAATAAGTAATGAATAATCTGGCAAATGTAAAAACAAAGGAGGAATTAGTACTTGGATAAAGATATTCAAAAATAACATTAGCCAAGAAGGAAACGAAAAGTGAAATTCCCAGCAAGATTCGACCTTCCTTATCCAAATCTTCTCTACGTTCAATTTCCTCAACTATATCGATGTTGAATGTTAATACACCAAAAATTCTTTGCCAAATGGATTCAGTTTCTTTATATCCTGCGGGAATTACATATTTGTTTGGATTGAAATATTGTTGTTGAGAGACAGGAGCTCCCATCATTGGGTTGTAAGGGGTATTTCCATACTGTCCCTGAGGATATTGTGGCGGGTATTGCCCTTGTGGATATTGGCCTTGTGGTGGGTACTGTCCCTGAGGGTATCGCCCTTGAGGAGGATACTGTCCCTGTGGTGGGTACTGTCCCTGAGGATATTGGCCCTGTGGTGGGTACTGTCCCTGAGGATATTGACCCTGTGGTGGGTACTGCCCTTGAGGATATTGTCCTTGTGGTGGGTACTGCCCTTGAGGAGGATACTGTCCCTGTGGAGGTTGTTCTTGAGGAAATTGAGTTGGACTACTTTTGGAGTCAGGTACAGTTTGATTTTGTTGTTGTGTTGTTTCCAATTCATTAGAATTTTCTGTTCCTAGAGTTTTAGCGGGTTTTTCTTCCTGAATTTCAGAAGGTGCATCGACAGGAGTACCACAGTTGGTACAGAATTTTTGTCCAGTTACGTCGGCACCACATGATACACAATATTGTGGAGGCATAATTCATTATCACATATTCGATTTTTAAGTATTTAATATTAAAGCGAAAAATTCTGTTGCATGTGATGAAAAAAATTACGTAATTTGGCTTAATGGAATAAACAATTCAATGAAGACAAACGAAAATACAATTGCGGTGGCATTGAAAAATCCTATATTTGTAAAATCATGGATAATTTTGATCCTAAGGACAATGTAATAGATATAGGTGATAAAAAAGAAAAGTGATAATGATGAAAAAGGAAATAAGGTTAAGAAGGGAATGGATGCAATTGTTGTAACTAAATACATTCTTACAACGCCATGAAAATGCAATAATTTATTATTTGAATATGTTATAATGGATTGGACAATTGCAAGGGCAATTTGGATTGCAAAGAATAATGGTATGAATATCCCACTGTTGAATGGAAGTTGCGGGTCGTATTGTATCCATGAAAGAATTGACAGGTAAATGATTTCTGCCAAAATAGTTAATGTTACAACTTTGTTTGTTTTTTTATCTAAAATGAATTGATTTAATCTTCCATTGTCCGCCAACAAGACACCAACAATCAATTGAATTGCAGAGGGGTCCTTAAAGACAGTTCTCCGTTTTTTTTTACTTTTGAACAAATCAAACACATCGGATGATTTATTGCTTTCTAAATAATGCTTTTTCAATTGAATTCCGCAATGGATACAAAAATTGCTTTCTTCAATTTCTGCATAGCAATTGGGACAATTCATTTTGCTCACTAACTTTTCAGATCGATTTTGGATAGGGATTGTCTCAGTTGGCTCAGTCTTAAAATGGATCGATTCAGTGAATCTAAGAGATTTTCAAAGCTGTCTACCGTTTTTCCGACATTTCTGAACTTATCTGTCAATTCTTCAATTCCTTCAACAACATCTGCTGTTGATGTTTTTCCTGATGTATTCAATAAGTTTCCGAGGTCTTTCAATTCTTCGCTCAATCTTTTAGTTTGGTCTGCAAGTTTTTGAACGTTGTTTGAAACAACTTGGAACCCTGACCCAAGCTGACCAACTTTAACAGCTTCAATTTCTGCATTAAGGGAAAGTATCTTGTTCTGTTTTGCAATTGAATTCAGAAGACTTGAAAACTCCATTATTTTTGAGGAAGTATTGACAACAAGTTCCTCAAAACTGCTGATTTCAGTTGCAGTTTGGTTCAAGGCATCATTCAATACATTTTGGAAGTCAATCAGGTCTTCACGTAAATCGATGTAATCTGCCAAAAGGGAGTTTATTCTATCGATCTCGTAATCAATTTTCTCATAGACTGCATCAATTTCGACTTTATAGAGGTCTTGAATTTCTTGGGTTTTTTCAAGTTGATTATCAAGCATTTCAAGTTTTTCATCAAGTTTCTTGAATTCATTTGGGATAGGTCCAGGATGTATTGCACTTCTTTTTCGAAGAGTTATGTCATCTACCCTGTTTTCGGTATATTCAATGTATGGTTTTATTTCAGTGAAGTAATACGTGAGAAGATAAGTTGCCAGTCCAACAGCAATGATTTGAAAGAAGTAGAATACCAAGAAGTATTCCGCAATTACCAAAAGCATGGCAATAATGGAGAAAACAACAGCACCCAAACCTGAGATCAAAATTCTATGTTTTTTTGCCTTTTCAATAGCTTCCTTTAATTCAAAGTTCATTTTTCTTGGATTGAATAACTTTGACTCTGTCTTATCCTCAAGCATTTACATGTTGCCTAAAATTTTCTTGTAGATTAATATTCCTAGTAATGAGTAGACAATCAAGAAAAAGTGGGGATAATTTATGGGGTGAAATGATATTCCAGATATTGTGCAGTATAATCTGCCGCTTCTTCTCCAAAGAACTTGTAAACAAGGTACAAAGCCAGATCGATACCACAACTGATTCCTGCGGCAGTAACAACGACATCATCCTCATAGTACCTATATCCTTCAATCCATTTGACTTTGGGGAATTTTGTCTTGAATTCATCGATTCGTGAGTGATGGGTCAAAAGCTCCAATCCTTTTCTGTCTCCTGCTAAACAATAAAGGTAGCTACCTGTACAAACTGTTGCAACTTGTTCAACTTTGGTTTCCATTTTTCTGATGAATTTGACTTCAGGTTCATCACCTTTCATCTCCCTAGCGCCTTTTCCACCAGGGATAATTAATAGATCTAGATTTTCTATTTCTTGGAACGTTTTATCTGGAATTACCTTAAGTCCTCCCTTTACCTTAATCGGTTCTTTGCTCTTTGCAATGGTAAATGGATTGAATAAGGGTTGTTCCTTTTGTTTTTCTGAAAGACGAGCCGCATAGAACACTTCGAGAGGTCCTGCAAAATCCAAGAGTTCTACATCATCAAATATCAAGATTCCTACATCCAACATAATCTGGGATTAGTTTCAAGTCACTTTATGTTTTTCATGAAGTATTGAATACTTCTTCCATTTTTCATAAACTGGACCTCTTTCAACAAGGTCATATCCGTATGATCTAAGTTGCTTCATCAGGAAATTCCATTTTGGCCAGGGACTTGAGTAATTTACATAATCAGGGGTTATTGGAGAAATTCCTCCGAGATCATTTGCACCTGCATTGATTCCATAATGTATTGGAAATCCTGAAAGGTTGGGTGGGAATTGGACATTCAATGAAGGCGGTAAAATGTATCTTGTTGCAGATATTGTATCCAATAAAAGATAGGGTGGACATTCTTCGGTATTTCGCATAGGGGTATTTGGAAGTGGATGAAATGGCTGTACAATCACTTCCTGTAAAGTTTCAAATTCATTGGCCAAATTTGCCAGTGTCTCAATGGTTTTGATTCTTTCTTCGTCAGTTTCCCCAATTCCCACAAGCAATCCTGAAGTAAATGGAATTTCCAATTCAAGAGCCGCCTTGATAGATTCAATTCTGGCTTTTGGTATCTTGTCAGGAGATGCATAGTGGACCTGACCTTTTTCAGTAAGCCTATTGGAAATATTTTCAAGCATCAGACCTGCTGAAGCGACAACTGGTTTGAGTTTTTCCCATTCCTTCCTTGTTATGACTCCTAGGTTGACATGGGGCTGAAGACCCATACTGACAGCCATTTTACAAGCCTTAACCGTATAGTCAACAGCATTTTCACAGTCATTGGCTTCAAGAAATTCACGAACGTTTCTATTGATCTGTTCCGGTCTATCTCCAAGCACAAAAAGAATTTCTTTGCAATTATATTCCTTGGCTTCCTTTAATTTATCTTTTAATTGATCAAGATTTACGACCATGTCCTCAAATTCCTTGGATATTTCTGATTTTCTGGAGAAACCACAGTATTGGCATGCATTCCTGCAATACTTGATCAATGGGATGAAATAATTTTTTGATGCAGTGACGATGTTTCCAAAATATTTTTCTCTTATTTTCCTTGCTTCATCCCTTATTTTTTTTCTTCCACCCAATGCCAATAAAGGATCATGGTCTGATGTAATTTGCATACAATATTGCTTCTTTGGGTTTGTTTATGTTTTTATCTATCTGGGTGATTAGACCTTTTCAAGTTTGAAATATGCTTCCACTGTCTTGATGGCATTCTCAAATTCATAATCCTCAAATTTTTGTGAATGCATGGACACTTTCTTTGTTTGTTCAAAGTAGTTATCAATATTTGGGGAATCGGTTTCAAGATAGCTGGACTCTAAAATTATAGAATCCAAGGTCATTCCGAATTCGCTTATTATTTCAGTTATGCCGATATCTAGTTTCTTACTCGTTTCACTGATCAGATTAATGGCAATCCTGCTTTTGGATAAAATCCTCTCAATCACTTGCCTTTCCCTTTCCATTCTTTTCAGATAAGGGTCAGGGGCAGAAATTACAATGACGATATTCTCTGTTGCATGGGAGAAAAAAAATCTTTCATTTCCAAATCCGATGTCATGAAGCTCATTTTTCAAGTTCACTTGGGAGAACATGTCTATTGCAGACAAGAATCCTGCGAGAAGGGCAGTTTTAGCGGAATCGAAACCATCAAGATGAGTACCATACCGTCTTGCGAACAAGGGGGTTCCAGAGCTTTCCATAACAATAAAAGCGTGGATAGGTACAGCACTTTGCATTCTTAGATAATGGTTGTTTGTTTCTATATAAATCCACCATAATTTTCCTGGATTTATTTTTGGTCTAATGGAAAGACTTTTTCTATCTCAAGAAAAGAATTGATGATTACATCTGGTGTGATATTGTTTTTCATGTATTCTTCCAGAAGTTCCTCATCGTATTTTCCTGTTTTGACAAGGATTGTTTTTGCTCCAACTTTCTTTCCGCCTTCAATGTCTGCCTCCAAATCGTCTCCGACCATGCATGCCTCTGTTGGTTCTATTCCAATCTTTTTGCAACCAGAAATTATGAAATCTGGGTTCGGCTTTCCCAAGACTTTCATCTTTTTCCCCGATGCGTTTTCCAATAGCTTTCCATAGGAACCTGAATCAAGGGAAAGTCCTTTAGAGGAGACGTACGTTATTCCTTTTTGCATGACATAGAGATCTGCCCCTCTTTTCAGGCATCTTAATGCCGTATTCAGTCTTTCTTGAAGATCCTTTCTTCCTCTTACATCACCCACAATTACACAATCCGGAGAGAAATCGTCCTGTTTCACATCTTGGAAATATTCTTCAAGATCTTCAGTGACAAGCAAATAAGTGGATTTTCCTGAATTCATCAAAAATTCATGGATATATTCAGGTACACTAAAAACTTTCTCTTCAGGCAAATGTAATCCAATTCTCAAAAAATAATCCATAAGAAAAGATTTTGATTTACTATCTGTATTGGTCAGGAACAAGACGTTATAATTTTCCATTAGCCTATCAAGAATTTCCTGAACCCCGTCCAATGGTTTTCCATGAATATAAACTGTTCCGTCCAAGTCAATAAGAATTCCTTTGACTTGATCCCTAATGTCCTTGATCGCCTCATTGAAATCTGTATGCATTCGTGTTATCCATTCCGTATCCATTTAAAATATTTCTTTTCTTTTGTGATTGTCAGTTCTGTTAGACAATCTAATTAAAATGAAAACAAAATATGTAGTGTAAATTATCAAGAAGGCAATTAAAATATATCAAGCATAAAATTACATACATCTCCGATTTTGATCATATTATAAAGCTAAATTGTAATGAAGGGTGATGAGGACAATTTCGACGAATAAGTTTGACAATTTTCTGAAACTTGCAATACGAAGCCTGGAAAAAGGCTATGTCACTCTTGATTCATGGAGTTTTAGAATGGAAGTCATAAGACCACTGGAATTACTAAACTTCAAAATATCAAGAATTGGGGACTATTATTATGTTGAGGATTTTGATGAACCATTAATTGTATTTTCCTATTCAGATGGTAAGTTCAGGGTATGTGAAACATTTTTTGAATATCATTTCCATGAAAATTCCTTTTAAGCCATTATTACCTATTCCATTTTTTGATGGATGCGATTTCTTTTCCCGTCTCCGCGTAAAGGAGACCACTTCCTGTCACTATTGCCTATCTCATTTTTGATGAATGCGATCTCATAAGCGGGAAATTATTGGGAAATTGAGAAAGTTCCCTGTACAAGGGAAATCAAACACCAAAACAATCAAAGTGGTCTGAGACCAATGGATACCGCAATTTGGTTATATTTTTCAGTGTATTCCTTGATTTGTTCCTCTGTTCCATCTCCATTTCTTAATTCCTCAATTTTTTTGGAAAGGGATTTGAGTTTTGCCGCTTTTTGTCTTAGGCAAATTTCACAATGATTATGTTCAACAATTGGATTGTTTCCACATACAATGCAGGTATTCATACATGGTTGTTTCACATCAACTGATAAAAACTTTAGGAACAAAAAAAAGAACAAGTGAATTGGTTTTAAAAGATATCCCTTGATTCTTTGAAGTAAAGTATCATTAACTTGATTTCAAACAAGATTGTATGGTCAAAGCACAAGCGTTGTTAATGGTAGTGATGTTATTATTCATTCCTTTACCCAATAACGGACAGAATGACGATGTTTGTTTGGTGCCATGCAATGGTATTGTCAATGGAGGTCCTGGAATTGATGGCATTCCCTCTATAGACAATCCTGTCTATATTACAAAAGATGAAGCGGACAAACAATGGAAAGGTTCTGATTTGGTTGCAGGGGTTGTGATAGATGGTCAAGCTTATGCATTTCCTTATCTGATCATGAATTGGCATGAAATAGTCAATGATGTTTTTGGGAATGTCAGATATGCCTTGACATATTGTCCATTGACTGGTTCTGCACTTCTGTTCGACAGGGACAAGTCAATCGGGGGAGCAACATTTGGAGTATCTGGCAAACTGTTTCAGAATAATCTTGTCATGTATGATCGGGATACCATGACGTACTATAGTCAAATGTACCATATTGGCATCAAGGGAAAAGACATAGGTAATCTTCTTGATCCTGTCCCTATCGTTGAGACAACTTGGCGGGCATGGTCACAACTGTTTCCTGACACTGTTGTGCTGTCAACAGAAACAGGATATTCTCGTGATTATTCAAGAAGCCCCTATGGGATCTACGATGAATCAAAGTCAATTTATTTCTCAACCCATTACGATTTTGAAAAAGAGCCAGACAAGCTTTATCATCCGAAGAACAAGACAGTTGTGATAACAACCAATGAAGGAGTTCATGCAGTTCCATTTGGTGTATTAAAAGATAATCCTGCATATGTTTTGGATTCAACAAATGAATCCATTGTGATTTTTTTCATTGGTGAAGAAAATTTGGCGTTGACCTATTATTTTGATCCTGCCGTGTCTGGCAGTTCCTTTAAAAAATTGGATGAAATCGATTCATCAACACATTTTCCACTATTTGAAGATGAAAATGGCAACAAATGGAATATTCTTGGTAAATCAATTGATTCTGATAAGAGCCTTGTCCAAGTGAATTCATTCAATGCATTTTGGTTTGCAGTGATTTCCTTTTATCCAAATGCCTTCTATCATTTGAACAATGGCACAGTTCAATACCAGACGACAAATGACCTTAACATCACAGGATATTCGATCAATGATTCCAAATCATATAATGGACCATTTCTATTGAATCTTCTCGTTATTCCCACATTGCTATTGATTGTTATGATTTCTAATAAGAAAAGAAAATATTCTTGAAATCCTTGTAACGAAACAATTGATCAATGATGCATTTTCCACAAGTAATCAAAAACCTTTATTTCATGTATGTAAAAAGTAAATTATGTCAAATGTATGTCCCAACTGCCATTCTGCTGTGGAACCCAACGCAAAATTCTGTATGGAATGTGGAACTCAAATTCAACCTTTGAAAGGAGTGCCTACAACGACATCGCAACAACAGCCAGTTATTCCAAATCAACAATCACAAGCAACTGTTTCTGCTCCGATTTCACAGCAATCAATGGCTTCGTATGATCCCAACAAATTTTATCGTTCGTGGAATGACAGAAAATGGTTAGGGGTCTGTGGCGGTCTTGCAAAACATTTGAATATGGATTCGGATCTTGTCAGGTTTTTGACCGTCGTGTTGTTCTTGATGACTGGCGGGTCAGTCTTAATTGCCTATATTGTTGCGGCGTTGATTTTCCCATATGATCCAAGAGAATATCCCCCGCAACCCATGCCAACGGTCTAATTAAAACAAACAGAACAATAACATAACAAATTGTAATAATAATAACACAATTGTTATATTTATCAGTTTTATGGTAAGCTTAGTATGAGTACAACATCAAGCTTATCAGAATTTATCTGTCCAATTTGTGATGCAAGAAATGAATATGATGACATATTTGAGGTTGGGGAACTTCTAGATTGTTTTGAATGCGGAAGTGAATTGGAAGTCGTTTCCACAAATCCACTTCAAATTATAGAGTCAGAAATCGAAGCTGAAGATTGGGGACAATAAGGTAAGAAAAATGAAAATTGGATTTATTCATTCTCTCATTCGCAAAGATGAGAAATTATTGATCGCAGAGTTCAACAGAAGAACCAATGTAGACCTAGTTAGAATTGATTCCCGTCAATTTTTGGGGGATTTTGATGGAATGAATGCTTCATTGGAACAATTTGATGGTGCAATTGAACGGACTATAGGAATGACTGAAGGTCGATACATGGCAATGATGCTGGAAGGCTATGGTATTCCTGTCATCAATTCTTCAGAAGTGATTGCGATTTGTGGGGACAAGGTTACAACTTCTTTTCGTTTGTCACAATCTGGAATATCCCAACCACAGACAGGCATTGCATTTTCGGCAGAGAGCGCAATGGATTTGGCAGAGAGGATGGGATTTCCTGTTGTCATCAAACCCATTGTCGGGTCATGGGGACGTCTTCTTGCCAAAATAAACGACAGGGATGCACTTGAGGCAATTGTGGAGCACAAGCTAAGATTGGGAAATTTCACCCATTCAGTCATTTACATGCAGAGTTTTATAGAAAAGGGAAATAGGGATATACGTGCCTTTGTTGTAGGGGATCAATGCATTGCGGCCATTTACAGGGAAAGTGAACATTGGGTTACAAACACTGCGAGAGGGGGAAAAGCATTCAATTGTCCCGTTACTGATGAACTGAATGATATTGCAACAAGGGCCGCCAGTTCTGTTGGTGGGGGAATTTTGGCAGTTGACCTCATGGAAAGTCAAGATGGTTTAGTCGTGACAGAAGTCAATGCAACAATGGAATTCAAAAACAGCATTAAGACGACAGGTGTAAACATCCCTGCCCATATTGTCTCATTTGTTTTAGAGGAGGCAAGAGCATAATGATTGACGTATCAATTGTCGGCGGTTCTGGATTTGTGGGTGGTGAACTTTTGCGGATCCTGCTGTCTCATCCTGAAATAAATGTGAAGCAAGTTACATCGGAAAGGTATGCAGGACGGTATTTGAAAAGCGTTCATCCTCATTTACGTGGTCGTACCAACCTGAAGTTTTCAAATGCAAGTGAAATGGAATGTGTAGATTTGGTTTTTCTGGCTCTACCGCATGGTGAATCCTCTCGACGGATTGGTTATTTTGAAGAAGTCAGTGAAAGGATTATTGATCTTTCAGCAGACTTTCGGCTTGGCAGTAATGAAGAATATGTACAATGGTATGGATTTGAACATCCACGTGAAGAGCTTTTAGATCGATTTGCTTATGGGATTGCAGAGATAAACCGAGAACAAATCAGGAATTCGCGGTTTGTTTCATCAGCAGGATGCAATGCCACTGCAAGCATCCTTTCACTTTATCCATTGGCAAAAGAGGGAATGATCTCTGATGTTTTGATTGACGCAAAAGTTGGAACTTCAGAAGGAGGACGCAAAAGTTCTGAAGCATCCCATCATCCTGTCCGAAGTGGAAGCATAAGAAGTTACAGGCCCGTTATGCATCGTCACATTGCAGAAATTGAACGTTATTTGGGACTTTCAGGGGTGAAATTCAGTTCAACTTCATTTGATTTTGTCAGGGGTGTATTGGTCACAGTTCATGCAAGTTTGACCGATAATATGAATGAAAGGGATTTATGGAGGCTTTACAGGAAATACTATTCTTCAGAGCCTTTTATAAGGTTCATTAATGACAAAAGGAGCATATTCAGGTATCCTGATCCAAAATTGGTAGCGGGAACAAATTATTTTGATCTTGGATTTGCAGTTGATGATCATAGTGACCGGGTCGTAATTTTGGGAGCATTGGACAATTTGATGAAGGGAGCCGCGGGACAAGCAGTCCAAGCCATGAATTTAATGCTTGGGTTTGAGGAGACCATGGGACTAGAGTTTCATGGAATTTTTCCATTGTAAAGAGGTGAAAGAGTATGTGTAGAATACTGACAGGCAAATTTAGAAGATTTGTGGAAATCAATGGCTTATTGGAAGAATTTGCCATGCAATGCCGAAACAGCGAAGAATATCAAGGGCATGGCTGGGGAATTACCTATTTTAATGGTCAGGATTGGATCACAAGAAAATGGATTGAACCTATTTGGCAATCCCTTCCAGAAGAAAAGATATTGACAAGTGTTTTTTTGGTTCATGCCAGATCCGCTTTTCGTGATGAGGGTATAAAAATAGAGAACAATATGCCATTTGAGAATGAGAGGTATGTATTTGCTTTCAATGGAGAGTTGAGGGATGTAAGACTGAAAGCAAAAGGTGAAACAGGAGCCCATAAGATATTCAACATGTATCAAAGGCATAGGGAACCAAGTCCCATGCTTAGACTGGCGAAATTGACAAATTTACTGAAAAAACGGTCTGGATATATTAAAGCAATGAATATTGCCATTCTGGATAAATTCACCCAGTTGCAGTATGTCTATTCATATTTCAATGAAAATCCAGACTATTTCAGACTTCATCGACAAACAGGAGCAGGTTCAACAATCATAAGTTCAGTTCCATTGGTTCGCAACTGGGTTAAGGAATTGATGAAAGATACCCAGATCACATTGAAATCAGTCATGGGAAACCAATTTCTGGAAGTAATTTAGGGTGAACAAATGAGGCGAATAATAAAAATCGGCGGAGGAAGGTCAATCAATCTTGAAGGTATAGCAAGAGGGCTTTCGAAGCTTGAGGGTGAAAACATAATTGTTCTTGGAGCAAACGCCCTTCGTGATGAGTTTGCGTTTAGGCTCGGTTATAAGAAAAAAACCATTAGGTCTGTTTCAGGAGTTGAGAGTGTATTTACTGATGATGAAATGATGGACTTGATTAATTTGTCCTATTCCGGCATAAGAAGAAACAGGTTTGTTGAAATGTGCCACACTTATGGGATAAATGCAATTGGTCTTTCAGGG
The DNA here is from genome assembly GCA_015523565.1 of Candidatus Heimdallarchaeota archaeon. Taxonomy (GTDB): domain Archaea; phylum Asgardarchaeota; class Heimdallarchaeia; order Heimdallarchaeales; family Kariarchaeaceae; genus WAKA01. Next base: position 18,775 of record WAKA01000190.1, read on the forward strand.
ATTGATGGAGGATTAATTCAAGGAAAAAAGAACAAAGGCATAAGAACGATTATCAATGGAAAGAAGAAGGTGATCAGGGATCAAAGCGGTAAACCTGTAAAAGTCAACGTAAAATTGCTTGAACAATTATTGGTCAGCGGATACACTCCTGTGATAACGATTCCCATTTTGGGGCAGGACAATGAAATTTTGAATACAGAAAATGATCAAATTGTTTCATTGCTTCAAAGGGAAATGCTGGCTGATGAGGTAATTCATTTTATTGAAGCAAATGGGATAATTGGTGATGATGGAGGCACAATTTCCCAATTGGAAAAAGATGATCTTGAAATCCTTGTTAAAAATTCGGATGGAAGGTTTCGAAGGAAACTGATGACTTTTCAATCCATCTTGGAAAATTCTGCGGTCATTCGAGTTGTCGATGGCAGGGGTGATTGCCCAATAACTGATTTAATTGAGGGAAAAGGGACAACCTTGAATGTGCGGATGGGTACAAGAGAAAATTTGGAAAGAGTGATGACTGAAAACATTGAAACAGAAAAATCTCTTTCAGTATTGGTCACCAATAAGAGAAATATTTCATTGGAAAGGGGCAAGGGTTTGTATGTTTGGGATTTGACTGGTCGAAAGCTTCTTGATTGCAGTGGGGGATGGGGGGTTGCGTTGGTTGGTCATTCCAATGATTCAGTTATTCAGGGACTTATTCGTCAAATGAGCCGTATAATGATAGCGCCTATAACATTTGGGAATTCATCAAGGCTTTCATTGATGAGGAAATTGGTTGAAATTACACCTTCTAGATTAAATCGTGTATTTTTAGCTAATTCAGGAACGGAAAGCATTGAGGCGGCAATTAAATTTGCATTGCAAAGCACAGGTCGCAAAAGAATTGTATCTGCAACTAAGGCATTTCATGGACGGTCACTTGGAGCGCTATCGGTTACGCATTCCCCAAGATACAGAAATCCATTCAAGGGTTGGTTGAATGAAGAAAATGTTGATTTTATTTCATTTAACTCGCTGAATTCATTGGAAGAGAAAATAACAGGAGAAACCGCCGCAGTGATTTTGGAACCAGTGCAAGGTGAAGGAGGAGTCAATCTTGCAAAAACGGAGTTCATAAAGGCGATACGGAAAAGATGTGATGACGTGGGGGCATTGTTGATTTTTGATGAGGTTCAGACAGGATTTGGAAGAACTGGAAGAATGTTTGCTTTTGAGTGGTATGGCATTGAGCCTGATATTTTGTGTTTGGCTAAAGGAATTGCTGGAGGATTTCCGATGGGAGCTGTGTTGGTTAACAACAAAGTCAATATCCAACTTGGTTCCCATGGTTCAACATTTGGGGGTAATCCAATGGCTTGTGCCGCGGCACTTGCCTCCTTGAATTTCATAATTGAAAACAATCTTGTTGGGCAATCGGAAATAATTGGAAAGTATTTCCTGAAAAAGCTTGAAGATGAAATTTTACCGTTTCCAAATGTCAGATCAGTTAGGGGGAAAGGACTCATGATTGCTGTTGAATTGAAGCGTTCAAACAAGGAACTGTCTAATTATATGCATGAAAATGGCATTATTGTGATTCCAACAGGAAGAAATGCAATCCGTTTTCTTCCCCCTCTTATAATTGAAGAAGCAGAAATTGATTTTATTGTTTCAGTATTGAAAGAAGGGTTACAGAAAGGGATGAAATTCAAGGATTAGTAAAGACAATTTCTTTAAGACATTTTGGCTTCAAATTTTCCAATTGATGTGAAATTTATAAGGAGAACAATTCTGATATTTGTAGTGATGATTGCATGACTCGGAAATTGTTGTGGAAACCTAGTGAAGAACGAATAAAAAACGCCAACATAACGAGATTCATTGAATTTGTGAATAAACGTCATGGTCTTGATCTCAAGGACTATAATGACCTACATAAATGGTCAATATCCGAGGTCGAAAATTTTTGGAAAGCTGTTTGGGATTTTGTGGAAATTAAACATTCCAAGCCTTATGAAAAAGTTGTTGAAAATCTGCATGACTTTCCTCCTAAAACCCAATGGTTTGTTGGAGCAGAACTTAATTTTGCAGAGAACCTTTTAAGGTATAATGATGACCATGATGCCTTTTTGTTCAAAAGGGAAGATTCAGATGTCAGAAGAATGACATATGCACAACTTCATGATGAGGTAAGAAAGATTCATTTTGGCTTGAAAAAGCTTGGAATTAAACCAGGGGACAGGGTTGTTGGATATATGCCCAATACAATAGAAACTGTGATTGCCATGCTTGCGGCGGCTTCATTAGGGGCAGTGTGGGCTTCATGCGGTGCAGAATTGGGTTCTGATGCGGCATTGGATAGATTGGGTCAAGTGGAACCCGTTGTTCTGTTTACTGCTGATGCATACATGTACAAAGGGAAAAAGTTCGATTTGTTGGGCAAAGCCAAAAAGGTGGCTGATGGTATTCCAAATCTTAAACAAATGGTGGTATTGCCATATGTGGAACAAAATCTTGAATTAAATGGAATTGATAAGGCAGTTTCTTGGAACGATTTTTCTGAGGAATCAACTGAAAAGATTGAATTTGTACAATTGCCTTTTAATCATCCCCTGTATATCATGTTCTCATCAGGAACAACGGGCAAACCAAAATGCATGGTTCAAAGTGCTGGTGGGGTTCTGATTAACCATTTGAAGGAATTGGTTCTTCATACTGACCTAAAGAGAGATGACAAGATTCTATATATTACATCACCTTCTTGGATGATGTGGAACTGGCTTGTTTCTTCCTTGGCTGTGGGTGCAACTGTTGCATTATATGATGGCAATCCCCTTTATCCTGATTGGCGGGTTATCTTCAAGTACATTCAAGATGAGAAAATCACAATTTTCGGATGCAGTGCCAGTTATATCCATACATTGATCAAACTTGGAGCCAATCCAGCCGAGGAATTTGACCTTTCTGCTCTCAGGGAAATTTCACAAACAGGTTCTGCTCTTTCTGAAGAGGGATTCGAATTTGTCTATTCAAAGATCAAGAAGGATCTGCACTTCAATTCGATTTCTGGTGGAACAGACATAAATGGATGCTTTGCCGCTGGCAGTCCCACCTTGCCTGTTTATATGGGTGAATTACAGGCTCTTGCACTGGGAATGAATGTAAAGGCGTATGATTATGACATGAACCCCATTTATGATGAACAGGGAGAGCTTGTCTGTGAAACTCCTTCCCCTTCAATGCCTATCTATTTCTGGAATGACCCCAATAATGAAAAGTACAACAGGGCATATTTCGAGTTTTTCAAAGGGAAAAGGGTTTGGAGACACGGTGACTATGTACTGATCCATAAGGATACTGGTGGTATTACATTTTATGGGAGATCTGATTCTGTTCTGAAGCCTTCTGGTGTTAGGATTGGCACTGCCGAAATTTACAATATTGTAGAGGAAATGCCTGAAATTGTCGACAGTTTGGCAATTGGGAAGAATGTTGATGGAGATCAAATTGTTTTGCTGTTTGTCCAAATGGCAGAAGGATATGAACTTACAGAAGAGCTGAAGAAACGGATAAAAGAAAGTCTGAAAACACGGGCATCACCACGTCATGTGCCAGCAGAGATTATTCAAGCCCCAGATATCCCATATACATTTAGCGGTAAAAAGGTGGAATCTGCTGTGACTAACATTATCAATGGGAGACCAGTGACAAATCGTGGTGCGCTTCGCAATCCTGAATCTCTTGATTTTTATGAAGAATATGCAAAGAATCATTAAGAACCAAAAATTTTGTATTTAACAGTAATGGGCTGATTTTTGAAAAGGATTGTTTCTTTTCCTGTGCACATGTCAACAAAATTCCGAATTCTGGATGCATTTTTCATACTTTGCCGTTTTTTAGGGATATAATTCAAGAAATTATTTGAAGCAACCAAGATAATTTTTCCTTTTGCACGAGATGTCAATACATTGAATCTGTTCAGTTCATAAATGAATTCCTCCTCTTTCTCCAATTGGGATCTTGATGAAATTCCTATTGTTCCAATTATCAAGTCCCTGTCAGATCCTTGGAATTTTTCCACAGAGAATGTTGTATTTCTTAGTTCAGCCATCAGTTCCTCATTTTGAAGATTACTAATGTCTTTTAGGCTTTCATATATTTTTCTGACTATTAATCGTCCTTGTGCATTATGTGGTGCTACAATTCCTATTTTGGTACTCCAGAATTCCTTTTCTGATTGGACTGAATCTGGTTCAATCATTTTGAAATAATTGGCAACAATATTTTCAGTTATGTCTGCTTCAATTTCTGAGATGGATGTATCAAATTTGGTATCATGGACAATGGTCAACAAGATTTTTTTAGGATCCAATACTAGACTGGCAAAACTATCTGTTATATTGTTTATATTGCCTTGAATTTTGTATTCTGCGTTATTCTTATGAACCTGTAGGTTATTATAAATCTGCAATGAACGGGTATAGTTGACAATCTCTTGGTTTGATCTGTAATTGACATTCAATTGAATAGGTATCATTCCATGGATTTCAACAAAATATGAAAATGCACTTTTCAAGATTCCCTCCAGCTTTCGAGGTGGCAAGATTGGTTGAACAGGTGGAAGCTGGAAATGATCACCAACTAGTACAAGTTTGGTCAGGTCGTCAAATTCTTTTGAAGTCTCAATTTCAATTGCCTGATAATCCAAAATCCTACCATTTTCCCCCAATTCACTGGTGATTTTGATAGTAGTCTCTGCTTGTTTCAAGAACAGCAAAATACTTAGAAATTGATCGATTGGCAATTGGGAGGATTCATCGCAAATTATGTAATCAAATCCGAATCCCTTGTCAAATGGCATTTTTCCATCTATCCCGAAATACAGGTTGACAATCTGTTGGGGATTTGCAAAGATGATGAATGATTCTTTTAAATGATCAGTCAGTCTTTTCCTTTTTGTTATGACTCTTGATTTTCCATTCAATTTCCATGTCCTTCCGTCTTTCACCAGATTTATGATTCCTTCAGCAGATTCTCTTGAAGCCGATCGGACAAAAACAAGATCAATCTCCTTGTCAGCAACAATTGGTTTTAATTTTTCCAAGACAACATGCATTGCTTGATAAGAAAATGCCGTGATCAAGATTTTGACTGTTTTTTCATTGTTCACAAGAATTTCATTGACCAATGCCGCGATTGTTTGAGATTTTCCTGTTCCTGGTGGTCCTTGAATTAATGAAAAAATGGAATTCATTGCATTGATGATGGCTTGTTTTTGTGATTCATCTGGATTGGGATTGTTTTTTGACTTGATTTGCGTTATTGGCGTCAGCGGTTTGATTTGATTCAATGCTTTTGGCTTGAAGAGGTATACTGTAGCAATGTCATTCTTGAATTCAATTTCTCCATTTGGAGGTTTCAGTGTTTTTTGTGTCAATCCCATAATTTTCTCGAAACGATGCCCTAACCATGTTGTGCCAATATTTTTTTCATAGAGAATGCTCTTCAACTTGCTTGACCAAAAATCCCCTGAAAATGGATAAAGGAACCATTCAGATTTGTCACCATCACTTGACATGTTTTTGTATTCCTGAATGAAGTTTTTGCTGACATAATCTGAAATTAAAACAAAAGACTTTGTCTCAGGATCCCATTCCATTGAAATTATTCTTATTTTCCATGAGTTGACGATTTGGCTATCTCTAAAGTCATAGGGAACAATCAATACAATGTCCCCCTTGGAAATTTTCATGTTTGCTGAAAGACCTTTGATCCTGATTTTGTATTGATATGAAATTCCTCCTCTGGAGCCTTCTATCTTATTAATTATGGAAATATCATCAATTTTGGCGGCCATAAGTTTTGCAATAGAGAAAAGTGGAAACATCTGCCTATAATATGCAACTTCCAAGTTTTGTACTGTTCCAGACAATTTGGAAAAAAGATACCAGATTTTGGCAATTCCATGAAAATCCTCATCAAGATAATTAATTCTTAATGCCTTAGATTCAACAGGAATGGAATACTTGGATATCAGTTCTCTAGCCGACCTTTGAAACTGAATCCGGATGCTATTAAGTACTTCCAATTTTCGCAGTTGCTGTGATTTTATCTTTTCGATCATCCTGAATTTTTTGTCAAATCTTTTTTCTTCCAAAGCAAAGTGCCATTTCTGAAATTCCATGTAATTGAAATGCTGTTTCCAATAGTTTGAATCAATACTCTTTGGGAATTTACTTCCAAGGTAATATTTTCCAATGTCTCTCCAAGTGTAATTCAATACAAAAGGAAATCCCATTAATGTTTCTGCAAATGCCCTTAGGTCGTAAACTTTCTTTAGTTGCAGATCATGCCTTACCTTGCTTTCTTTTGGAGTTAACCATTCCGTTACGGCTTGAAGATATTTTCTGCTATTTTTGTCAGAGAACAACATATACATGGTTCTTTCGAGAAGGGCCTCAATGCTTTCAAGAACTTCATGAGACCAATAATACGCCGCGGTTACTGGTGCTTTATGGCTTTTCCCGTAAGGGGTTTCAATTGTTACCTGTGCCATTTCCTCTAAATAAGAAGCAAGCCTGACCAAATTGCTTAGGAACTTTAATGCGGTTTTGGCAAGGGTGATTTCATCTTCCCTGTCAAGACTTCCTGCAACATAAGAGTATCCAAAAGAAATGATTTTGCTTCCGTTTTGAAGCTCTTGGATATTTACGTCAATATTTTCATCATCACATATGCTTTGAAGCATAGAGGTGGCATTTTTGAAATTGTGCTTTGTAATCTTTGATTTGATGTTCTTACTTGCTGAAAGTTCATTAAGTCTTTCCAAGGATTTATCAAATATTTCTGATTGATTTTGTTTTTCTATTTCTTTTTGTTGTTTTAATTGCATTTTTGCAATTTTGAATATTGTTTCCCATATTTCTGAAAACAACTCATAATATTCAGTACCGCGATAAATGAAAATTGAACAATAAATGCCTATCGAATAGATAAAATCATTTATTGGATCCAAATTCGCATCAAATACAATGGAAATGTCTGAAAATTTAGGAATAGAAATTGAGACTGCTTCTTTTCTGTTTGGTTTTTGGATTTGATTGCTGAGCAATGCTTTTGTCTTAAGCTTTAGAAGGGGTAATTCCGCATACAAGGGTCGTGGAATTTCTCCGATTTCAAAATTGGAAAGGATATCATTAGCCTTTTTTAGTGTCTTGATACCCATTTGTTTTAGCTCTTCAATTGTTGAGTAATCCAAATATGGAATGAGATCGATTTTCCAATTGCTACGCGAACTATTGATCCCAAATGTTTCCTTGCAGTCTGGCAAATACTTGCATCTCCCACATGATGGCTGTATTTTTGTTGGAATGGTTTCAATCGTTGCGGGAAGGTTCTTTGATATTTCTGATAATGTCTCAAGTGCATTGCCATAAATTTGTGATGCTTCATCATAATTGAATCTAATGGCCGATTTTTCAAATTCTTCAATTGTAGGAGGCATTTTCATTTCAACATTCGGGACTATGCCATTTCCATTAGCCTTGACAAAAAAACGATTGTCTAGTCCATGGTCTCTCAAAAACCAAGCCAATGCATGCATGTAAAGAAGTATTTCTGCAAAATGTTTTTTGCTGACAAAATCCTCATGAGTGATCTTGATGTCCAGAATTGTTATTCCAATAGGGTTCATGACATTGGAGGGAAGATTTTCAACTTTGCCCTGCCAAGTAAATATCTTTTCATCCTCTCTCAATGGTCTAAAAATTAGTATATCTGGTCTAAACCTATCTGAATAAGATTTAGGCAAATTTCCATTAAGTAACTCTTGAATGAATTTTCTATTGACCTTGAAACTATGTTCCAATAAAACAAGACTTGGGACAAAATTTTGATTTTGAAGAAACATTGGGTTCAAAACTGTTTCTTCTATTTGATTTCCTTGCTCATTATAGAATACATTGGACAAAGGAGTAAGTAATTGATAAACTCTCCTTTCATGGTTTTTTCCATAATTGACTTTTGTTTTCTGATATTTCTGTTTAGATATCTTTCTTTCATTTGTAATCCAGTTATTGTCATCTTCACCTAACATCAAAAACAATTGGCGTTCACATTCAAAGTCTGTCCACCTAACAAGAACTTCTTTTCCAAATTTCCCCATTAAGTTGAATACGGTTTATCAAACTTAACTTTTTTGCTTAACGTGAACAATACGATTTTCTGTTAACGAGCCACTAAAATAAGATGCGTAATCAAGTTGAAATAATGGCGGAGATAATAGAGCCACGTCAAGATGTTGTCACCTCTCTCCATTTGGATGATGAAAATCGTTTGGTTGTTGGAATGGGGGATTACCGCGTTCGTTTCTGGGATCTGAAATCTTATATGTTCTTGAAAGAAATCACGGGATTCTGGGAAGTAAGAGCTGTTTCTTCAGATGAAGATTATTATTATATTGGTACATTAAGGGAAACAATTGAAGTTCTGGATAAAAAAACCTTTGAAAAGGTCAAGACATTGAGGCATGATCTTGGAATTCTCCATCTTTTCACGGATGGTTTCTTTCTTTATTCATGCTCACATGATGGGTCTGTGAAGGTATTTGATTTGGAAGACCTATCGGAATATAAAGTCTTGATAGGGCATATGGAACGGGCAAATTGTACATGGTCTGATGACAATTTTGTATTTGTGGGCGAGGGTTTTATGATGAAAGGAGGGGTTTCAATTTATGATGCCAAGGATTTCAAATTGGTAAACAAGCTTCAAGATTTGAATTGCAAAAGAATCAATGCAATTTCAGGGAATAAGGATTATTTATTTTTGGGACATGGAAGTCCTCCTCGGCTTACCGTATGGGACAGGGATGATTATTCCATAATTCATTCAATTGATAGTTTTAACCATGATGTAATAGACATTCAATTGAACACAAAATCTGCATTTATTGCAAGCAAAAGGCAATTATTGAAAATAGACCTTGAAACCATGCTTCCAGAGATCTTTCTCGAAATTGATGGTTATCCAATCAGCAGAATGGCAGTCAATGACAGGTTTGTCTTTTTGGGATCAGGTCCTGACGTCATTGGTCTTGATGCAAATTCGATGATGAAAGTTCTTGAATTGAGAGGAGACAGTGTGGAAAATATAGAGCAAACGGAAGAAGAGGAATATGGCAAAATGGAACGTTTCACTGGTTTTAGCTTGCTTTAGAACATTATTCCAATCTCGGGTTTGACAGTTTTTACTGCTAGACCCTCTAATGGTTTGATTTTCTTGAAATTTCTTTTCTTATTGGTTACAACTTCAATTTGTTTCAATATTGTTCTAAATTTCCTGATTTGGACTTGAGCTTCTTTCAATCCTTCTGTTGAATATTCCAGAGGCTTTCGATAATTAATTTATATATCTAAAAAAGCAAGGTGTTCTTACCGAGTTTTTTTAGAACGTCCTTTATCGTAATAAATTCTTATGTGTTTTATTCATTTTTTCCTTGTTAGTGATTAGGAATCCTTAACGTCGGAATTTTCCAACTGTCTCTTATACCCA
>WAKA01000191.1 GCA_015523565.1 Candidatus Heimdallarchaeota archaeon
ACATAAATATTATTATATCGATGAAACTTCCAACACTTATGGTACAAACTTCCATGCAAATTTCTGATTTTAAGAGCTTGAACTCTTTTACATTTCCTGCAATCCGCGGTGTTCAAGCTGGTCGGGAGTTTTATATTGTTATGGCTCAACTTCGACAAATTCCTCGTATTTTCATGTTTGATGAACAAGAGGTTCCTCCAGAGCTTCGTGCACAACGTGTTCTTAATAAGGCAAGAATTCCCAAAATTGTTTCCTATATTCTAAATAATAAGGATAATTATGTCTTCTCTGCATTAACTGCATCAATTGACGGTGAACCAATCTTTCATCCTCTTGGTGAAAATTCACCTATTGGGAATCTTGAAGTGCCAATGGATGCAACATTACTCATAAACGACGGTCAGCATAGACGCGCTGCAATTGAAAAGGCAATTGCTGAGGCTCCAGAGTTAGGTTATGAATCCATTCCTGTCGTTTTTTTTGTGGATGTTGGGTTAAAACAGAGCCAGCAGATGTTTGCTGACCTCAATAAGCATAGTGTTCGTCCAACCCAATCTTTAAGCATTCTTTATGACCATAGGGATATCCTTTCTAGGAAAGTATTACGTTTGGCAGAAACTGTGGAATTGTTCAAAGGCAGAATCGAAAAGGAAAAGTCCTCCATCTCAAACCGTTCCAGAAAATTATTTACACTTTCCGCGCTTTATAATGCCAATAAACATATTTTTTCAGATGTGAAAAACGCAAGTAATAAACAAATTGAAATGGATTTCAACTATGCAAAAGAATATTGGAATTTTTTATCTGAAATCATTAAACCATGGATGTTGGTTAAGGAAGATAAATTGAGCGCCTATGAATTCAGAAGGGAGTTCACTGTAGGTCATGCCGTTCTATTGGAAACTTTGGGAATGATCGGCGGTCAATTCAAAGAAATAAGGGACTGGAAAAAGAAAATCCAACCTTTGGCAAATTTGGATTGGAGGAGATCAAATCCCCAATGGGAAGGACTTGCAGTTGAAAAAGGTAGGATGGTAAAGAAACCTTCAAATGTAATTGGAACGTTTGATTTTCTTATGGAATGGATTGAAAAGGGAGGACATTAGATTGACTTCTGATAGAGTTATCACACCCCAAGAACTTTTAGACCCTAAAAATTACAAGACGGTTTTCGATAAAAAATCCTTGAATGAGATATATGATGAAATAAGGTCTGTTTATCTGAATGATGACCGTCCATGGGTCATAGGATACTCTGGAGGTAAGGACTCGACCACAGTGGTTCAGTTGGTCTGGTATGCATTAAAAGATCTTGGAATTGAAAAACTCAAAAAACCCGTTTATATTATATCATCAGATACTTTAGTAGAAACTCCTGCAATTGTTAACCATATAGACATTAGCTTAAACAAAATGAGGAAAGCCGCAAAAGAACAAGGATTGCCCTTTTACCCTGAAAAAGTAATTCCTGACATCTCACAAACATTTTGGGTGAATTTAATTGGACGGGGCTATCCTGCCCCAAGCAGGGAATTCCGATGGTGTACCGATCGACTAAAAATCAAGCCAACCAATAAATTCATTCTTGAGAAAGTAAAACAATCTGGCGAAGTAATTTTAGTTCTTGGAGTAAGAAAAGAGGAGAGCATGACTCGTGCCCAAGTAATGGAATACCAAAAATCAAGAAAGCCAGGCGATCTCTTCTCTGCCCATTCCACAATTCCTGGCGCTCTGGTCTATACACCCATTGAAGATTTCACAACAAATGATGTATGGAATTATCTTTTGCAAAAAGAATCCCCTTGGGGTGGTAATAACAGAAATCTTTCTGCTCTTTATCAAAGTGCATCTGGAGAATGTCCACTTGTTGTAGATAAAACAACACCTTCTTGCGGAAACAGCCGTTTTGGATGTTGGACATGCACCGTTGTTCAACGTGATGTCTCCTTGGAATCAATGATTGAACAGGGCGAACAATGGTTAGAACCATTACGTGAATTCAGGAACTTTCTGAAGGAGACACAAAAACCAAGCAACAAGGCAAAATTCAGATCACATCGAAGAAGGGATGGCAGAATCACAAGAAAAACACTTAAGCAAAAAGATGGTGGTGGAAACAGGATACTTATCGAATCTGCCCTTGTCTTTGGACCATATCTAATGAGCTTCAGACAAGAACTTCTAAGAAGATTACTTGTCACGGAAAATGAAATCCAAGCTTCAATTAGTGATCCTGAATTCACTCTGATTAAAATAGAAGAACTTCAGGAAATTCGTCGCATTTGGGTTCATGAGGAACTCGATTGGAATGATAGCCTCCCAAAAATCTATGAGGAAGTGAAAGGAATTCCTTTTCCTCGTATTGACGATGATGTAGGACAACATACAATTCAAGATATGCAACTCCTTGAAAAAATATGCAAGAAGAAAGGAGTACCTGTGGAGTTGGCAATGCGATTGCTGGATCTTGAAATGCAGACTTTTGATTTAATAACGCGACCTAACATTCACCAAAAAATAGAAAAAATCCTGAAAAGGGATTACACAGGAAGAAACGAAGCAATTCTAGAAATCACTGGTATGAGTGAAGAAGATTATCTTTCTTCCTTAGAAGAAGAGGAATTGTTGGGAGAAGGGGATTGACATCATGAAATTTATTAGTGTGACAATTGAAAACTTTGGCTCTTATAATGGAAAAAACAGGTTTGACCTTTCCGTTGAAGATGGTAAACCAATCGTGTTAATAGGTGGAAAAAATGGTGCTGGAAAGACTACCTTTCTTGAAGCAATTAAATTCGCGCTTTATGGGCAACGTGGACTTAGCGACAGAGTTTCTAAAGCAGGATACCAACAAATCATACTCGAAAGAAGGCATAATAAACTTGATCATTACCAACAAACTGAAGTCAGACTGGAATTTGAGTTTGTAAAATCTGGAAAAAAAGAAGTGTATACAATTATCAGAAAATGGATACCCAATTCAAAAAATGAAATCTATAAGGAATCTCTCAAACTTGCAGTAAACGGAAAACCAATAACAAACCAAACAGAGGACGCCATTCAGAGCATTATTGATGGTATGATCCCACCAAGCCTAGCGGAATTGTTTTTTATCAATGCAGAAGACCTGAAGATCTTTATGGCTGACGGGAATCTTGATGTAATTCGAAACTCCCTTCAAAAACTCCTTGGATTACAATATATCAACCAACTTGAAAAAGATCTCAATTTTCAATTAAAAAATATAGCCCAAAAAAACAGTAAATCAGAAATTGAAAAGTATAATTCATTAATTGCAGAAATTGAACAACTGGAAAAGAAGATGGAACAACTTACAATTGCAAAAGGTGAAAAAAGTTTACAATTGAATTCCTTGAAGAAAAAAATCAAACTATCCGAAACACGCTTTCTTGAGCAAGGTGGTAACTTTGCTATAAAACAGGATGAAAACAAGAAAAAACTGGAAACACTTGAGGGAAAGCTTGAACTACTTCGGGAAGATATCCGTAAAATGACTGCAGAGTATCTTCCGCTTTTGTTAATCAACAAACAGTTCGAAATCCTGCTCAATAAGGTTCAAAAGGAACATGAAAATATCCTTGATTTCAAACTCCATGACCGACTCAAACAACTCTTTGAAAACGGACAACTCAATGCCCCTGAATTGAACCAAAAAGAAATAAACATTATTGTGCAAAAAATCCTTAATAAAATCAAACCTAAGCAAATTTCTGCAAAATACAATCTTTCAGAAAAAGAAATTGATAACCTAAAATTCCTCTCACAACTCATTGATACACAAGTGAAAGATGAAGCAATAGCAAAGTTCTCTGAATATATTTCCCTTAATAAAGAGATGGAAGAGGTTAAAAACTCCTTGACTCTTGTACCACAAAAGGAGAATATTGCTCCGTTGTATTATGAACTAAAAGAATTGCTTGAAAAGAAGAATGCACTTACTGTAGAAATGGAAGAAATCAGCAAACAAATTCAAGATGGCAGGATTCAATTGGACAGGGCAAGACGTGAACTAGAAAAACTGAAAAAGACACTGAAAATTGACGATATTTCTATAAAAGAACGAATTCTCAAATTACAAGAAGTCCTTAAAGAATACAAGACCAAAAAGAAGGAAATGATGATCAAATCCATCGAGAAGCAAACCCTTGAGAATTTTCAATTGATTTGCTCAAAGGGAAAAATTATTTCAAAGATCGTTATTGACCCTTCCACGTATTCTATTCGTGTTTTTGACAATGATTCAAAAATCTGGAAAATTAAATATCTTTCTGACGGTGAAAAACAGCTATTTGCCTTGGCATTGCTCTGGGCCATGGCAATCCAAACTGGAAAACATTTCCCCTATATTTTGGATACCCCTCTTGGAAGGCTGGATACTGAACATCGTCAGGAATTGGTCAACCAGTTCTTTGCACAAGCCGCAGACCAGATGATCCTTACCTCAACCAACGAAGAGATTGATGATAACCTTTATGAGGCACTCCTTCCCCATGTGAGTAAAACCTACCTCCTTGAATATGACTTTAAAAAGAAAGAGACTATTGTCCATAAAGGAAGGTACTTCTCCAAAAAAATTGAACAGGAGGTTGTATCATGAGCGTCTCTGGAATTAATAAAATCAAGGTGGATTCAAGTGTGACCAATCAACTTCGTGCACTTAAGGGACGAACTGGTTTAACACCTAACATCCTTACTAGGTTTGCATTCTTTCATTCGGTATTACTGGACGGTACACTCAATCCTGAAGATTACAATGCTGATGGAATGGAATTCAATAGATATACATTGACAGGAAACCTTGATTTCCCCATCTTCCTTTTCCTCAAACATTGGATGCTTGAACAGGACATTCCACTAAACAAGGAAAATTTTCAAAAATATCTCACTGCCCATATCAACCGAGGAACTATTGAAATCGCACCAAAAATCAAAAAACTTGAAGATCTCATCAATCTATTTCCCGAAGAAATCCGCAAGAAGATTGAAGAAATGTCTGAAATGTTTTCGGAGGATAATTGATGAACCCGCAAAACATCTCCCCAAAATATCTCGACAGCAATGCAACAACTCCTGTTGATCCCGAAGTGGTTCATGCAATGCTTCCATTCTTCAATGAAAGATTCGGGAATCCCTCCTCATCAGACAATATACACGCAATGGATGCGAAAAAAGCTGTTGAACATGCAAGAGAGACCATTGCTACCTACATCAATGCAGAACCGATAGAAATCATATTCACCAGCGGTGCAACAGAATCCAATAATACTGCCATATTTGGAGTTATACCTCATCCAATGGCAAAAGGGTCGCATATCATTACCACAGAAATTGAACATAAGGCAATTCTTGAATGTGTAGATTATTTCTGCGAACTAGGAGGTGATGTGGACTATGTTCACCTAAATCCTGATGGTACGGTTAATCTGAACCATCTCCAAGAACTCATCAAGGAAAACACAAAACTAATCTCAATTCACGCAGCAAATAATGAAATAGGTACTATTCAGGATCTTAAGGCAATTGGTGCAATTGCTTCCTCAAAACAAGTTCATTTCCATACTGACGCAGTCCAAGCTCTTGGACTTGTTCCCTTGAATGTACGGTTACAAAATATTTCCCTCATGTCTTTATCTGCACATAAGATTTATGGTCCAAAAGGTATTGGTGTTCTTTTCGTCAAAAAACGTAGACCTAGAGTTCGACTAAAACCTCTTATTCTTGGTGGTGGACAAGAATTCGGACTTAGATCGGGTACTTTGAATGTTCCTGCCATTGTCGGATTCGGTAAAGCAGTCGAAATACTCAAAAAAAGAGGTGATACCATTCGCGAAAACTTAAAACAAAATCGGGACTTGCTCTGGCAATTATTGCAGCAGATCCCTGATGTAGAATTGAATGGTTCCATGGAAAACCGTATTCCAAACAACCTCAATGTTTGGATCAAAGGAGTAGAAGCAAAGGCACTTATTAACATGGTATCTCAATTCATATCCATCTCAACCAGTTCTGCATGTACAACTTCATCTGTTGAACCCTCCCATGTCCTGAAAAATCTTTATGGCAGTGAAAAACGTGCGTTCGAATCCATACGCATTGGTCTCAGTAGAAACGTAACTGAAAAGGACATCAGGGAAACTGCTGATATCATTGCCACCGCAGTCCAAAAAATACGTGCGATATAACTTTTTAAATCAAAGTCAAAACACGATTCCAGAAATACTTAAGAGGAACGATATGGCAGACATTCATGTGGAAATCATCAGGGGATTCGAGTACGTCCTCACCAATGAAAGGACGACATCCACTTACAAGTATGCATTACTTTGTGCTATCATGGACTACGTCATCGAAAATCCTGGAGAATTGCCGAGAAATGGTTTCCATTACATCCCCATAATCTATCTTGCGAAACGTTTCCTATTATACTACTATCCGACTACTTTCCCCGATATCATCATCCAATGGAAAACCCGTAAAGGTGCCAGACCTGGAACTAAAATCCAAAATCTTATTCAGAACTATTTCAAAATGGGGGAGCAAGAACTTGTAACCTCCATCCGAGACCATATTGATGGTGGAAGTACTTTAGATAAAGGGTTTATTAAACTCCTTACCGATATCCGGTATATCATCCTCGACAAGCCTCTTCAGTACATCAAGGCAACAAGAAATGAGGATCACCCACGAAAATTCAAAAATTACCGTTTCAAAGAAAGCAAGTTCACGCTCTTTGGAATGATCACCACAACTCTTTCATTACCCCAAGATTATGAAAGTGCCAGAAAAGCAGCGATGTCTTGGTCAGAAATCAAAGAAATGACATACGCAGAACTAGAATCAACTGAATTCGCCTATTTGACAATAGGCGCATATACATACAGGGAATTGACCAAGTATAGATATTTCCTCAGAGATGCAATCCAAAAGTACTGGATTGACCTTACTGAAAAATATGCAAAAGGAAATTACCAAAAGCTGGACCGCTTTATTTATGGTCTGAGGAAGGTTGAAGAAACTCCGACACGAGACAGCCAGTTCATCAAGACTTTCAAAACCAAACTCAAGGATATCTTTGATTCCATAACTTGTATCTATTGTGATACACCACTTTCAACCATGTCTAAAATTCATATAGACCATTTCATCCCATGGAGCAAGCTTCCCTCGAACAAATTCTGGAACCTTTTTCCGGTTTGCAACAGTTGTAACAGCAGCAAGGGTTCCCGTCTTCTTGAACTTGATTTTGCGCTTTCAGAAAAAATAAGACGCCATATTCTCAGTTGGATCAACTTTTTCCAATCAAATACTGCATATTGGCATATGTTCTCTGGAGGGGAAAATATGGAAATACTGAAGAACCAAAGTCTGGAAACCATATCCGAAATATACATTGAACGAATCAAGGAAATTATGGAGCAATTCTTGTAAATTAATGACTATAATGTGTGCTTTTATTTCCAAAAATAAGGTAACACTAGGTTTGAATATTAACT
>WAKA01000192.1 GCA_015523565.1 Candidatus Heimdallarchaeota archaeon
GTTTTCAAAAGATTTGACAAAATATCAATTTCATCATTAATTGTAGAAGAGGAATCATTTAGATTTGTATTTCTTATTTCTATGTTTTCAATTTGCTCTTTTGGAAAGGTTGCCAATTTGTTTTTTATTTCAACAAGCAAGGAGGTTAAATGGCTTACTTTGTCGTCCAGTGATTGAAGATTGGAGGTTTTTGCGGAAAGTTGTTCAACTTCTTTTAGTAAAAACTGTCTTTCTTCAGCTTGTTTTTCTAATAACAACTTGTAATCTGCCAAGATTTGATAAACAGCAGCCATTTCTGCACTTTCTTGTGCTTCTGGTTGGAATTCAAAAGTAAATGGAATGTTTTCGTCTTGTACCAAGGACTTAGCCTCTTTTTCTTATATCAATAGTGATAGTTAATTTATTTATAGATTTTTATTTATTGATTTGTAGATTTGAAGATAAAGAAAAATATGGGAAAGACACCTTTTTACTGAAAGGGAAAATTAAATGGCATTCCAGGAATTCCTTTTTTGCCTCGGCGAGGTTTAGTCATTTGTTTCATCATTTTTTCAGCATTTTTCTTTTGATTGATTAATTCTTTAACATCGTCAATTGAAGTTCCGCTTCCTTTTGCAATTCTTTCAATTCTAGTTCTACTAAGTTTAACCAAGGCGTCTTTTTCTTTATCTGTCATCGAGGAAATAATTGTTTTGTATTTTTTCATAGATTCTTTGCTCATATTAAGCATACTATCATCGAGTTGATGACCCATCCCACCAGGCAGTAAATCCAAAATTTTTCTAAATCCACCCATCTTATTCATTGATTCAAACATTGTGATTATATCTCGATATGTTAAATGTCCTTTCATTATTTCTTTTGTTCTATCCTCATCGAGTTCAATTTGCGCTTTTTTAACTTCCTCTAGCAGTGTTTCTATATCCCCCAATCCAAGAATTCTACCCACAAATTTTTTCGGGTCGAATGGTTCGAAGTCATCGAGACCTTCACCGGTACCAATAAATTTAATCGGTGCACCAGTACTGACTGATGCAGAAATAGCACCACCACCTTTAGCAGTACCGTCCAATTTTGTAACAATAATGCTACCAATATCTGTAGCTTTTTTAAATTCAAGAGCCTGTTTTTTGGCAACTTGACCAAGGGTTCCATCAATAACCAAAATTATTTCATCAGGGTGAAGTTTTTTATCAAGTTTTTTCATTTCTTTAATTAATTCAGTTTCTTCCTTATGTCTGCCAGCTGTATCAACAATTATAACATCCTTGCCAGATTTTTTGAATTCCTTTACACCCTTGGTTGCAAGCTTAATTGCATTTTTCTGTTTTGGATCTCCAAAAACATCAACACCTGCATTTGTACCAAGCTGCAAAAGCTGTTCATAGGCACCTGGTCGCCAAGTATCAGTACATACAAGTCCAACATTCCATTTTTGTTTTTTGAGAAAATTGGCAAGTTTACCTATTGTTGTGGTTTTTCCAGAACCTTGGATACCTACAACCATAATTATGTTTGTTTTTCCTTTTTGAATGTTTAATGGGTATGCCCGATCCCCCATTATTTTTGTTAGTTCTTCATAAACAATATTAATAACCGCTTTATTTCTTTCTAATCCAGGAGGAAGTTTTTCAGAAAGTGAACGCTGTTCTACCCGATTAACCACTTCACTGGCAACATTGATTTCAACATCTGCCTCCAGCAAAGCCTTAAAGATGTCATTTTTCAATTCACGAATTAAATCAGCATCAACAGGACCACGTCTTAACACTTTAGTTATAGCTGAATTGAGAGATTTCCCTAAACTGCGAAGAACCACAAATGTATTACTATTTATGGTTATATAAGTAAAAAGGTTGAATCAAAACCTATAACCTTAGTTTCTTTTTTTGAATTTGTTGGAATAGTTTCGCATCTTTTTTTGTAATTGAAAATGTATTTGCAAATTCTGCAGGATTGTCAATCAATGTAAGGTTAATTAGTTTGTTAAATTGCATGATTTCATTTGAAATTGTTTCAGAATCTTTTTGTTCAAATAACCAAGCCAAACGGTTTGTAAATGATGATGAATAAAAACCATAACATTGTCTTTTTGAAAGTAAAATAATAGATGATTCGAATAGCAATTCTTTCAATTCATTTTTATGATTTTCCAAATCTTGAATTAAGACAATATTTGAGCTACTGTACAAAGAATTGGCAGGAAATTCACATTTAAGCCAGTCAAATTGTGAATAGTGGAAATTATCAAAAAAATGAGTGAAAAAGTCAATGGCATTTTTTAAATCACCAACTAGTATAAGTTTTTGCTCTAAAAGTAAAGATCCAATGGCATATGACAAATTATTGATTTTCAGGGTTCCTTGGTTTTGCTCTTTTTCAATAGGAAAAGTATCTGCGATTGTAAATTTATTAATTTGGTTTTTCATAAACGAAAAAAAACGGAAAGGATTGGGGATTACCTCATATTTTGGAAATCCAATCAGGTACGCATGTATGGTGCTCTCTTTTTTTTCCATCAATGTAACGAAGACGTCTTGTTTGAAAGGAGTCACCATAAAAGATGTTGCTTGAGGGGTTCCTGGAGGGAGGGTATGAATCAACAAATCAATTTTTTCAGAGGGATCAATTCCTATTGAATCAAGGATCAATGGACCATGGGTCCTATCAATCTCAATTAAGGCTTGTTTGTAATCATAAACAGGGTAAAATTGGGACATCACACATCATTATTTGGATTTTAATATAAAAAGTCGAAAATTCGATGTTAAGAATTATATTCTTCACGTAATTACATTAAATGTGGGAATTCTAATCGGATTTGTTGGAAAGCCATCTTCTGGAAAAACAACATTACTTAATGCCTTAGCCTTGACAGATGCAAAAATGGGAGATTATCCTTTTACAACTATTGATCCAAATAAAGGAGTCGGATTTGTTCAAGTAAAATGCCCTTGTAAGGCATTTAAAACCAAATGCAATCCTCGAGTAGGGGTATGTAATGATGGGTTAAGATCTGTCCCAATTGAGTTGTTGGATGTGGCAGGACTTGTACCAGGGGCATCGAGTGGGAAAGGGATGGGAAACAAGTTTTTAGACGATCTTAGACAAGCAGACGCATTCATTCATGTTGTCGACGCATCAGGGCGGACTGATGCAGAAGGTAATCCTACAGAAAATTGGGATCCAGTAAAAGATATTAAATGGCTGGAAGATGAATTAACTACCTGGATAAATTCAATTATTTTTAGTGACTGGAAGAAATTTTCCCGGAAAATTGAAATTGACAAAACTAAACTAGATGATCATTTAGCTGAAAAACTTGGAGGATTAGGTGCTACAGTTTCCATTATTAAAAAAAGCAGAAATAAACTTGACTTCACTACGCAAAAAACTCCTTCGCAATGGAATGAAGAGGAAAAGTTGTTACTTTCAAAAAACATAAGGGAAAATTTATTCCCCATGGTAATTGCAGCAAATAAATTTGACAAAGCAACTTCAGAAACAAATATAGAAAAAATGAGAAAGACCTATCCTGAAAAAAAAATAATTCCAACTTCAGGTTTGGCAGAACTAGTTCTTAGAAAAGCAGATGAAGCAGGATTAATAAAGTATATACCAGGTCGTTTATCAATTGAATATCAAGTTGATAAATCAGACAAAAGAGTAAAGATTGTAAGATCAATTGAAGAAAATTTATTTTCAAAAGGAAAAACAACGGGAGTAAATGAATTAATTGAGACAATAGTTTTTCAAGTCTTAGATCTAATTCCTGTATTTCCCGTCAATGATTCAACCCATTTAACTGATAAAGACGGAAAAGTGCTTCCAGATTGTTTTTTAGTGAAAAAAGGAACAACAGCAATACAATTTGCGGGAATGATTCATTCTGACTTTGCAAAAAGTTTTATTAACGCAATACATGTAAATTCTGGGAAAAGAATCGGAGCATCCTACGAATTACAAGAAGGAGATATCTTGAAAATTAATTCAGCCAGCAACAGATGAAATAATTCAATTTTGTGGGAATTCTTACATTTTTTTTGAAACTATAGTGATATTTATGAAAGACAAGTGAATGATTAATTTAGGTATTATACTGAGGAAGGCAAAATGACAACAGTATATGATGTAGCTGCCATTGACTTAATAGAAGCGGCAGCAAATGAGCTGAAAAGCTATAAGGTTATTGCACCACCAGAATGGGCACCATTTGTCAAGACAGGGGTAGGTAAAGAACTTCCACCTGAAAGACCTGATTGGTGGTATATTAGGGCAGCATCGGTTCTTCGTAAAATATACTTGAAAGGACCGATAGGAACAAGAAGACTAAGGGCAATGTATAGCTCAAAGAAAAATAGAGGCGTAAAAGAAGAAAAACCAAGACTTGGAAGTGGAAGCATTGCAAGAAAAATATTGCAACAACTGGAAAATGCAAAGTTGGTACAAAACATTCCAGGAAAAGGCAGGCAAATTACTTCCAAAGGCATGTCATTTTTAGACAATATTGCTTACCAAATAAGCAAATAAGGAGGAATTAAACGATGTCAGAAGATGAGCTCGATGCCTTAAGGAAAAAGTACATGCAACAGATTCAGAACAACAGCCAAAATGAAGCTGCTTTAAAAGAACAAGAGGCAAAAGAACGGGCAATGAAAGAAAGTCTTCTGAGGTCTATTTTATCAACAAAAGCAAGAGAAAGACTAAATAATGTCAGACTTGTGAAACCACAATTGGCCGAGGCAATTGAAAACCAATTAATCAGATTGGCACAACTTGGAAGATTACCAAGTGAAGTAACTGAGGAACAGTTACTCCAATTACTTCGGCAAGCCTCAGGGCAGAAAAGAGATTCTAAAATTAGATTTAGGAGAGTTTAATTATGGCAAGAAATAAAATCTACAGCAGAAAAAAGCGATATGCAAAAGAATTAAAGTCAAATAGACCAGTGCCTACATGGGTAGTTATGAAAACAAAACGACAGGTTCGTGAAAGACCAGGGAAAAGGCATTGGAGATCCAATACAATTAAGAGGTAGGCAAAATGTCAGCATATACCGTTGAATTTGAAAGGAATTATATTGTCCCCTTTTATCCAAAATTGAATTCGATTCCACGCAATAAAAGGGCACCAAGGGCAATGAGATTACTAAAGGAATTTATCAAACGTCACATGAAAGTTGATGATGAAAACATCTACATAAGTCAAGAAGTAAATGAATATATTTGGCAAAGGGGGATACAAAAACCACCAAGAAAAATCCCAGTCAGATTAGTTAAATATTCTGATGGAGTTGTTGAAGTTTCACTGGCAACAGTTGATGCAAAAGTTAGCGTAAAGACAGCCATCGGAGCACCTTCAGGACCCGTTGAAAGTGAAATAACTGAAGATGAAGAAGAAGAAGAGGAAGAATGAATCTTATAAATCAAAGAAAAACACGGTGAATAGTGGTGACATTTGATGTAAAACCAATTGAAATTGTTGGAAATTCAAGCATTGGATTATTTGCATTTGCAACTGATAAATATGTATTATTGCCAGCATCAGTAAAGAAAAAAGTAAAAGATGAATGCAAGAATTTGTTAAAAATAGACCCAATACAAATAACACTTGCGAACTCCAGATTAATTGGGTTATTTGCGACTGGGACAGATCATTGTTTATTAATTCCAGATGTAATAACTTTTGATGAACTAGATATGTTAAAGGAAAAGCTTGGTGGAATAGAAATAGCTGTGATAAATTCAAAAATTACAGCATTGGGAAATACAATTACAATTTCCAAAAAAGTTGCGCTTGTACATCCTGACTTCGAAAAAGATGTAATCAAGCATATTGAGGATGCAATTGACAGAGAGGTAATTCCAAAAAGAATTATGGGAAGTCCATTAGTAGGATCCATAATATTTCAAAATAAACATGGAATATTAGCCCATCCAATGGTATCTGATGAGGAACTTGAAGAGCTCAAAAATCTTTTGGGAAAGAAAATTGATATTACAACGGTTAATCGGGGAACACCGTATCCACGCCCAGGGATTTTAGCAAATAGTTTTGGTGCCTTGGTAGGGAGCGACAGCACGGGTCCAGAAATAATGAGAATTTTCAATATCCTATCACCCTCAAAATAAAAAGGGTGTGACTTTGTTAAAAAATAGAACTTAGATTTAAAGAAATAAAACAAGTTTTAAGAGTCTTTCCTTAAGCAGAATATCAGTGAACATTAGCAGGTGAAATTATGGCCACTGCAATTCAAATACAATATTTTTCTATGTTTGCATTATTTATTATGGGGTCTGTAACAGTTGTTGCATTTAAAATACTTAATGCACTGTTTGCCCCAAAAAGGAAAATCAAAGGAAAGAGACATGAGCAGTTAAGTGTTTATGTCGCTTATGAGTGTGGAGAAGTGCCAGTAGGTTCTGGACAACATCGATTTAATTTCCAATATTATGTTTTTGGACTTGTTTTTGTGATTTTTGATGTAATTACTGCATTTTTGTTTTCTTGGGCCTTAATCATAAGAGACCTCAAAATTGAAGGATTAATAATCGCAGGAACCTTTTTAGCCATTTTTTTGGTTGGGTTCGGATATTGGTGGAAAAGAAATGAGCTCAGGTGGATGTAAATGAAAGTGGAAGAGGCAAAAGAAAAATTAATCGCAGAATTTGAGGGGAAAATAATTGGAGAGCCTTCAATTATTGAAAATACATTGGAAATAGAAATTGCAAACGAGAATCTGATTGAAATTGCACAATTCATCAAACATGAACTAGGATTCACATATGGAGATATGGCTTTTGGAACTGATCAAAAAGACCATATTGAAATGAACTGGTATGTTGGAAGACCAGACGGTTCCACTTTCATTGCTATAAAAGTTAAAACAGATAGAGATAATCCAGCAGTTAATTCACTGGCCAATTTATGGTTTGGATTTAATTGGCACGAAAGGGAAGCCTATGATCTATTGGGAATTAATTTTATGGGACATCCCGATTTAAGAAGAATTTATCTACCAGACAACTGGGAAGGACATCCATTACGAGAAGATTATATTTACAAACGTCCGAAGTATTATAAACCCGAGGACGAAGAGAAAAGGAGTTGAAAGAGATGTCAGAAAAAACAGAAATGAATTTATTCATGGGACCGCAACATCCTTCAATGCATGGACTTTGGTCATTAAGGTTAACGATTGACGGAGAAACAGTTGTCAATTCAGATTGCCAAATTGGATATTTGCATAGAAGTTATGAAAAACTTCTTGCAAATAGATCATATGAACAAGGGATACCCATAACAGACAGGTTATGTTATGTTGAAAGCCATTCCTACTCCACTGCGTATACATATGCAATTGAAGGAATTTATGGTATTGAAGCACCTGAAAAAGCAAATTGGATTAGAATCATGACATTGGAGATTCAAAGAATTGCAAGCCATTGTCTTTGGCTAGCAGCAATGAGTGTAGACTTGGGACAATTAACCATGTTAATTTATCCAATGACTGCAAGGGAATTATTGATAAATCTTTTAGAAACCATTACAGGTGCTAGAATGACATATAATTATGCAAGGATTGGGGGTGTTTATCGTGATTTACCACATAAGATTACTGAAAAAATAGAAAACAGTCTAGAAGAATTTACGAGACTTCATCAAGAATTTTTAGACCTTCTGGAAGAATCTCAAATATTTAGAATGCGCACAGAAGGGATAGGTGTGTTATCCAAAGAAGATGCCCTAAGTTTTGGGGTATCTGGTCCAATGCTTCGCGCATCTGGAGTTCCATTTGACATAAGAAAAGCAGACCCATATATGGGATATGATCAATTAAAATTTGAAATCCCCACAAGAGAAGAAGGGGATAGCTTTGCAAGATATAGAGTTAGGCTTGAAGAAATGGAGATATCAATGGGACTTATTTTACAAGCATTGGATAAATATAATGAATTAAAACCAAGCGACCCTTATCGATTGGAAAAAATCCCCCGAAGACCTCCAAAAGGTAGAATATATAGGCGAATTGAAGCAGCAAGGGGAGAAGCAGGGTTCTTTATTGAAAGTGATGGAACACCATCACCATACAGAGTTAGGATTAGAAGTCCCACCTTTAATAATCTGGCACCTCTTCCCCAATTAATAAAGGGAGGAAAGTTGGCAGACATTCCAGCAGTAATGGGGACTGTTGACCTTTGTGTAGGAGATTTGGACAAATAAGCCTAGACAATTTTTAAAGGAGTTTCCTTTTCAATTATTTGAAACGAAAATGCATTTATTTCTGTGGAAAAAAGCATTGCAAATTCCCTCATGAATTCATTTAACCAGACA
>WAKA01000193.1 GCA_015523565.1 Candidatus Heimdallarchaeota archaeon
ATAATCTAGACAAAATACCTTCTAAAATAACCATCAAGTTATGTGAAAAATAAATCATTGTTGTCAACAATGTTGTATCTTGTAATCTGGAATTTGAGACCATTGGAGTAAGACTGTTCAAGGAATATAGTCTACCGCCATTTGGTTCTTTTTAGTGCAATAGGCAAGATAGCTATGATTGAAAGCATTGGGAAAACACTTTCTTTTGTGGAGGTTGTCTCAATTTCAGAAACCTTCGTTGTTTCAGACGGGATTTGTGAAGAAGTTGAATGACCAGATGAGGAAATGGAAGGGCTCAAAATGGAGGATGTGAAATTTGAATTTGGGAAGAAGCTTAGGTATCGATCCTCCATCATTTCAAAAAACACGGGATTATGCACCGTTTCAATTCGGATTTGGACATCTGCGGCATAAGTCCAATTGTCATTGGAAATGAGAGCAACCTGAAACATCCCATAATTTACCAAGTTTGAGTTGAGTTTGAGAATATAATTATAGGATTCAACGAAAATCCAACTGCCATTATCCAATTGGACAGCAGTTTGCACAGTTCTGAATTCAAAAGAAGAAGACAATGTCATGCCAGTGCTCATCAATTTACTGAAAATGGTGTTCTTGCTTGTGGTCGAGGATAGAATACCATTTTCAGGAACGAGCATGCCTGTTTTTTCTACCCCCCATACAACCACATTGACAGGGGCGCTGCCATTATATGAAAGTAATTGGACAGATACAGTCCCATGCATAAGGCTTGGCACTTTTCTGAAGTCGGCATCCCCCGCAATTCCTTCAACCAAAGGGAAACCTCCAATCCAGAAGTTTTTCCCAACAGTGGCGGACCCATTATACCCAGTATCTGAAATGTATTCAAAAATATTCCAATCCCTATCTTCAGCTGAAAAATGGATTGTCTCTTCAATTGTTATTGGAACAACCTCATCGCTCAGGTCTATTGCACTGACGGATGGTTGGGATAGCATAATTATCAAAAACATGACAAATATTGCCTTTTTCATTTCAATCTCCTCCAAAAGAGCACAATTAGCAATGGAGTGAAGAAGAAAAGCCATCTGGTTTCAAGTGATCTGGAAGATTTGTAAATGGCTCTTTCCAAGTGGACAGGGGTAGTGTTATTTACTTTTGAGGAATTAATGGATGTCCACATGGAAACCTTCAGGTCGACATCCTGATCCCAAAATCCTGGTTTTTCCAGCCAAATCATCATTGTTTCAAAGTATTGGACATGTGTGAAGTTGTCCAATAAATATAATCGGGAGTTATTGAGCACTTGATTCCACATTAAGCTTAACTCAACAGATTCACCCTTACGTAGATTTCTAATTTCAACAGCAAATGATATGGAAATTTTTGTTTTGCTTCCTAGATCTGTAGTCATTTTCATTTTTTCGAATAGGACATTAACGTTGACGGGGGTTGATGAGTTGATGACATCAATTCTTGCATTCATGACGAGGTCTGCTCCATCGAGTGATTGGTTATGAATGTACCAAAGAAGGATGGGATGAGTGGAATTCCCAAGACCTTCTCGATCGTAACTACGGATTGAGACATCCTTGTCAATCAGCGTGGTTGCCGACGTAGGAAGTGATGAGAACATCAAGGCGGCAATGAAGACAAAAACAAGATACTTCATAATTAAAGAATATGGGTACTGAATATAAATTTTCCTACAGAATATGGGAAAATAACCCAATTTTTTGTTGATTAGGAAAAATGGAAAAGGATAGACCATAAGAGTGGAAATTGTCCCAATTAATTTTTTCGAGGCATGAATTATTCATAAGAAGTAGAATGACATCAAGTCAAGAAACGATTGACAAGCCGGATTTCTTGTGTTTCATCATTGTATTCAACGAGATTGGCATTTCTCAGGTCAAAGACAGCTTGTTTCACTTCAAGCAGTCGACTGCCAGATGCTTTTGCAAGTTCATCCAGCGTATATACAGGTTTTTCACCATGCAGGATCAAAAGGATACGGACGTGGACAGATGAGTTAAAGACATCGCCCATCAAGACAAGGTAAATGTCCAAAAGTTTCAGGGCATCCACATCCTTCTTTTGTTCCTTGCTGAAAGATTCCAGTTTTTCTACAGCTTCATTGAATTGTTGTTCAATATGAGTCAGTTTTGCTTGGGCATCTGAATATTTTGCCTTCAATTCAGCTAATTCTGTTTCCAATGTCTGTATTTTTTGATGGAGTTCACCCTCCGTTTGATTCCTTTCATTTTTCACCATTTCCCAGAAGCTATTGAGCTCCTGTTGGAGGGATTTAAACTTTTCTTCGGATTTCATAACCATTGATTCATAGCCATTTCTTAAAGTTGTTGACTCGCAGAATTTTCACGGACTAAAAAAAAATAAAAGTGAAAACATAGAATTTTCCAGAATGGTTCAACGTTTTTCTTGTTTTCAGTAAGTTTGGGGACATACGGCGAAGTTGAAAGATAGATCTGTTTTTTGTCAAATTCTTCGAGTTATTTCCATTACTGATAGGATTGGAAAAACTAACTGCAATTTGGGGAAACATTTTTAGGAGCATTGTATGAGTGTTTCAAGTGTATAACCGTTTTAACTTGGCAATCGTATGGGAGTGGACAATAGGGATTTAGTTAGAGAATAACAGCAATTTACTTTGAGATCAACGATGTTTTAAACAACGATACTTAGAGAAAAGGCGTATCGTGAAGCTGTTGGCCTTCATGTGTCTTGATTGCATCTACGGTGAAAAGTGCGATGAAGACAAATGTGATGAGTGCAGCCATTTTCATAGAGAGAACATATCCATTTGAGATTTGAAAGAATATGACTGCAAGGATGGGACCAATGGCCTGTGCAATGGAAAAAGAGGAATTGTAAAGACCAGTGGAGGTTCCGACACCGTCAAATTCTTTCCCCCTGATTTCTACAAGGCGTAACCCTCCGACATAAAGAAAAGCCCAAGAAAACCCAAGGAGTATTTGAGTAAGAAGCATTTGCCAAAAATTGGATGCAATGGTGAATGAAAAAAAAGCGATGGCGGAAAGAAAGTTTCCTGCAATGAACATGAACAATGGATCAAATTTGTCACCCACTTTTCCCATTACAAAAAATTGAGTGAGGGTATTTGTCAATTGTATCCAACCAATTTGTGAAGCATTAAGCCCGATGTTGCTTGTCAGGAAGAGTGCCCAATAAATCCAAATGGAGTTTGCGGTGCCATGCCTAATGGATGCCATGAGATAGATTTTCCAGTTGGCTTTCACTGCCTTTGCAAATTTTTTGTCATGGGGTTCCCTTTGGGTTATTTTAACGGATCCGCTTTTGGAAAAGAAACTGATAAGGAATGAAACAAAGAACATACCAAATGAAAGGATGAAGAGGTTATTGAGACCAGTATATTGTGCGACAAATCCTGCTGTGATGCTACCTGTTGCCCAACCAAGGGACCCAAAGGAAGACAAGCCTCCAAGCTTGGTTTTTCTGTCTGAAGCGACAGCAGTGATTGCCGCGGGATACATCCCCAATGCAATGCCATGGATCATCCTCATAATGAAGAAAGCATTGAACCCCTCTGCAAAAACATAGACATAAGACGTAATGGAGGACAAGAGAAGCCCAAGGACAAGAAATGGGCGAGGACCGATTGAATCGGTAAGCCTTCCGAAAATTGCATTGGAACAAATCATGGAAACAGAAAATGAAAGGCTAAGCAATGCAATCTGAAACTCAGTCAGGCCAACTGCCTTGAGATAAAGGACTAGGAAAGAGAAAAACACGGCAGATCCAGAATTTGCCAACCATAATTCAAATTTTAGGTCAGGGGAATTATGAGTCACTTGTTCAACTGTTTTTTTTGAGACATAAAAAATGATGCCTCCAACCCAAATTGATTTTCATTAAACTTGAGGGGAATCTAAGACACAATTGGTTGAAGAAAGAAGAAATTATTGGCATCAATTTCTTCATAGGCGAAGAAAGAATGAAAGGCATTGCGTAGGAATTCGATGAAATGATCACACGTTATAAGATGTGATGCATTGCAATGCCGAATGAAGCCTTGTGCACAAATCCGGGCAAGCTTAATGCCAGAACCTGAAACACTGACCACAAGGAAAAATCGTGAATTTTCCCAAACAATAATGTTTCCAAAGCCAAAGGTCATCTCATCTTTTTGTGGATTGAGAAGAAGCTCATGAAAGACAGTGTCCGTTGCAACCATGGCCATGCCGCTAAGCTTGACAGTATCAATATTCCCTCTTTGGTGGTACCCGCCAATAACCACTTGGTTGGTTTTATCCACAATCGCTACAGAAATGATTCTTCCAAGAACAGGATAGCCTTCGTCACCTTTGAGATAAAGAACAAGCTCAATGAGAAATGCAATCAGAAAAGGGAAGAAAAGGAGATTGAGAGGGGCATCCTCAATTCCGACGATACGGGTAAGGAACACAAAAATTGGGCCAATAAAAAAGGAAAAGGAGGATATGATATGTAGAGGGGAAAGAAGTTTGCTTTTTATAGACCTCATATCCCTCAATGCAATGAGAAATCCAACCATACCTACGATGTTGAAGACCATAAGCCCTCCAATGAAGATAATGCCTGAAAAAACGGGGGAATAATAGATTGGGATTGGTTGGTTAAGATCCAAACGCAATCCAACAACCATTGCACCAGTAGCCACCCCCATTGTCACCATTAGGAATGAAACAGGAAGGTCGGGCAGTCCTTTCATGACCAGAAGTTGAAGGTTAAACATTATCATTGAAAGGGAGGCAAGTATGAACGTCAATTTAAGGAAACTCAAATTGAAGTCAATAGGCAATGGAAATATCCAGATATGAATAAACATAAGATTTTCATAGATAATAACAGGAAATGCTAACAGGAGAGAGAGAAGAAGGAACGCATTGCTGAAATCAAAAATGGATTGTGATTTCAAGCGTTTAAAATAGCGAAAAGCCGAAAAAGGAAACAAAAAGAGAACAAGGACATTCAAGGCAAGAGTGGTAACTCCAATCAAAAACCAAAAGACCACAAAACTATTGGAAGTTATAGGTTTATATCTTTGTTTTCCTTGACTTGGAAAAAATAACATATGGAAAGGAAAATTAGTGCAGGAGAGACCAGACATCCAGAATTTGAGATTATGAATGGGATTTGAATCGTTCTATTGCCTCGTTCAATATTTCCATTTGTTTTTGAAGGGTTTTTTCCCATGTGTTTTCGGATACTTTATGATAATTTTCCTCAAGCAGTGACTGACTTTGTTCAATATTGTAAGCATGACGTATCCCTTTGGCTATTGATGCAGGAGACCTGTCGGACAGGTAAATGGCATGTTTTTCATCTAAGGCTTCAAAATAGGCGGGGATACGGGCCAAAATTGGAATACTCCGAAAAGCCATCATTTCCCAAATTACATCGGAAAGATTATCAGAGGAGGGAATTGAAATGGATGCGTCTGCAATCGCATAAAGTGTGGCCATTTCATCAAAAGGAACAAATTCAGGGACAATGGTTACTTTGTCTTTTAATTTAAGATTAGAAATGATATCTTGAGCTTTTTGAAGGTCTGCATCAGACCCAAGCCCCCGAATCATTACAAGATGGATATCAAGATCATCAACAAGTGGCATTGCATGCAGGATATTTTCCCAATTGTAGATGGCACGCATGGATCTGCAACTTAAAATTACAAATTTGTCCTCAGGAATATGTAGCTTTTCCTTCATGTAAGGAATTTGAGCATTTATTCTGTCAAAGGGATATCTTTTGAAGTCAATCCCCCACGGGAGTACCTTGATCTTGTTTCTGTTAAAATGAAAATCTTCTCTTGCTTTTTTGATTATTGCCATACTTTGTGCTTCAATGATATCTGCCCTTGCAAATGCTTGTTGGTATTCCATAGTTGTCTGAGGGTCTTTTTTTCTTTGATAAATGTCGCTACCTGCCAGAATTATAACTAAAGGCACATTTTTCAGGTAGCCTGAGACTTGACCATGGAATTGCATACCATGGACAACAATAACATCGAAATCATTTTCTTTTGCAATGGTATCGATTTTTTTTGCCAATCGTTTGTTGAATGGTGTATCACCCATTATTTTTCTAATACCGTATCGAACCATTCTAGTTAGATGATTTGCACCAAAAGGTTGCACAATGTTCATGAATGTTACATTATTATATTCAGGATAATCGCTCAAGTCATCTTTAGTGGTTTTCCCTAAATGGAGCAGAAATACATCATTTCCAATCGCAGCCAATTCAGATGTCCATCGTTTTGTGTGTTTGGATTTTCCATTGGCAATCCAGCCAATTCTCATAATGGGCAATTAAATAAAAGACCTTATTTAATATTCATTTGAAAATCCGCAATTTCGTTGAAAGAATTTCTTTCTCGGGAACAATATTGCAGATACTCTTAACAATATTACAGATACTCTTTCAGGAACCAGTACGGGACATTTCCTGCATAAAGGATCTTATCATGAAATTCCTTGAGAGACAGTGGGGATTTGGTCTGCATTTCCATCAGAAGGTGCTTGCCAAGTAAATAGCTCAAGAAATATCCTGGGGAGAGGCTATACATGACCACTTCAGAACGAGCCGTTGTATTGTTGTAGCCTGTTTTTTCCATAAGGAAATGTTCCGCGGCCCCAAAGCTCAACTTGCCCGTATGCAGTCCAATATCGATTATTACACGTGTGGCCCTCCATCTCAGTGCATCAGCCAATAGGAATGACTTATATAGGGCTTCCTTGCCGCTTGTCCTTTTGAAACCTTGGTCAAACATCATTTGTTCACAATAAAGACCCCAGCCCTCAGTGACTTCCGCCAATTTGGAACTGTAGAGCAGTCCTGAAAACGGCACGATGTTCGCCAAGAGAGGAGACCTTGCAGGTAAAGTGTTGAGATTTTTGCATGCACCATGCACATGATGACCAGGATATGATTCATGTGCCATCAATAGGGATTGGAAAGAATAATTATGCTCTTCAAGCATTGTGGGATCGTCGTGCGGAGTCAGGTAGAAGTAACCAGTCTTGTCCCTATCAAAGAATCCAGGGACTCCTGCCGCGGCTATTGACAGAAACCGTCTTAGAGGGGAAGGCGTATAGACGACTTTTAGGGTTTCTGGTGGCATGGTCAAGAGATCCCTTTCAATGATGAATTCTTTCGCATCCTGTGCCAATTGTTTGTAGTCATTCAATGCATCTGCAAAATTGGATGGATGTTCCGAACGTATTTTCTTTCTTACCTCCTCGATCGTTCCGCCCAATTCATCGGCAATGGACTGAAGCTCCTGTTCAGTGCTATCAAGATATACAAATGCAAGTGATAGGACTTCCTCTAGGCTAAATGGCAATTTCCTTAGTTCAAAGAGCTTGGTATAGGCATCAGTGTTTTGCGGGAATGTTTTGATGGCATCAACACTTCCAAGCCAATCCTTGTATGGTCTAAGTGAAGCCATGGCTTTCCTGATAGATTCCAGCAGAACGGGATAAGTCCGGAACAAACCCCCAAAGTATTCCAACAACCCATTGAAGGAGCTTACTTCTGCCATGAGCCAAAGAAGGTAGGGCTTGCGTACCCGTTGCAGGGTTGCCTCAACCATGTCATCAAGGCTCTCCAGCCGTTTTGCCACAAGCTTAAGTCGTTCTTGTTCAGGCATCCATGTTTTCATCAAAATCGAATAGCATCCTGAAAATATAATTTTTGAAAGACCAGGGACATATTCCCAGAATCTCAGTTCATCAATTTCAAATTTTGAAAATTCAAAAAACCATTTGGCAAGTTCAGCCTCCTGTCCCTCGAACTGTTCTGCTTCAGCAATCCATATCCCCAATAACCGTGAAAGTTTTTGAATGCCTTCGGTTGACACGTCGGGCCATTTGTCTGCATAACTCATTTCCCCTTGCTGGCTTGCATAGACAGGGTTCAATTGAAGAATGGAATCATGGATATTTCTCAGCCAAGTATCGAAAGGAGACATATAAATGAAACTAGAGAAGCATTTTCTAACTGTTATGGTCAAACAACGTCATTTTCCTTGTTTTTATGCGGCACGGCTGAATTTATTCCAGAGAAAATCATCGGTTAATCCAAAAACAACAACAATTCCTGTGTAAATATGCATCAGTTCAAGGAAAATTGGCATCAAACTTGGAGGTGACGGAAGAAGCAATGGAAGAATAAGTGTAAGAAGTACGACTATTATTGAGATAACACGGATGCGTGCAATGGGCTTTTGCATTCTGATAAGCATAAAGAAGGCAGAATAGCCAGCAAGCAGGAACAATGTTGTAAGGAATATCACGTTCACTTCAGTTAGCGGTTGAGTGCCTGTGATGTAGTAGTCACTTGGAAATGCACCCAGTGCCTTCCCTATATAGAATATCACTAGATTCCCAACCAACGAAACTACGTATAATAAGACAGCAATGATTGAAAAAGAACGGTTTTCGAATTTTTCCAGTTCGAGAAGCATACCCCATATGATATCAATATCATGAAAAACATTTTGATTGGGGAGATTAACGTGAAAAGGTGATTTTCTTTCGCAGGGCATCAAAAATATCCAGATAGAAATGCTTGGCTTGATTTGACAGGAGAAGTGAAATTGATAGAAAGAGAGATGTGAAAATGGAAAAATTTGGGGAATCATTGAATAAAGCATAGATCAACATTATTTGTGGAATAAGAAGCTGATGATGATCCAATCTAAGAAATCTTTCCAAATATGCATTGTGTTCAAATACAGGTCGTGTACGGATGATGAGATACCATACGGTTGAGAACATGAAAAACAGGACATGAACCTGATAAAAGAAGAAACTCTCATAATTGATGAGGTCAAGAACTACAAAAGATATTCCGAAAATCGTGGAGAGCATTGACATTGTCCGATAGATCATTATTGTCTGTTCTGCATTTATCGTAAGTTCGGTTGCATTCATTGGCTTTCCCTTGGCTTGGTTCATGACCTCAAATTCCTCTTTCAGCACTTGTTCCACCAATTCAGGTTCACCAAATTTTTTGATCGCTGATCTTACGAGATCGGTGGTGACAATGTTCCCATCGCCAGCCTTTATCTTGCAATTTTCAATAATATGTTCCCTAACCTCCATCAACACGTCATGGATTTCCTCATCACTCAGGTGGGATCGTCTCAAAGATTCCCCATAACTCTTGATGTAATGCTCAAGCATTGCATTCGCTTCTTGAGTAAACAAAGAGTTCTCCATCATTGTGTACCCTCCATTTGTTGTATTGAAATAGCACCGTCTCTTACAAGAGAGGCAAGAATTCTTTGGACTTGATGAGTATCCAAGTTGCCAATTGGTTGTACCAAATGAGATTTGGAGACAAGCCCCTGATTCAAAAGCCAATAATCCAACACAATCCTGTAATTTCGGAAATAAACATATTTGGCAACCATTTCAATTAAAAATGCAACGAAGAAACCAAGTGACAATAAACTAAGAAAATCAGGAATATCTGAGTCAAAAGGTTCACTATAAAATACCATATAGCTGACATACCCTATGGAAACAAGCAATGAAATTAAAGATAAAATGAAGAAAACGCTCAAACGGATTTTTTTGTAATATTTCTTTGAGGCTTGGGGATTGACGCTGAGATGGACTGTTGATTGGTCTTGAGAAGAAATTGTAGGATCTGTCGCCATATCTGTTGTGGTGTTGGTAGCCAACCTAGAAATAATATTATTAAAGGCAGGCTTGACTTTGTGATCACGGAAAATATAGAGAATGATGGCCAATGCTGGTGACAAATAGATACCCATTTCGATAAAAGACCGTATAGGATAGAAATAATAATAATTGGCGTAAAAGATATCAAAAATCGCAACAATAAGAATGAATAACATAAAAAGGGGAGGTACAAAAACAACAACATTTTTTGCAATGGAACGATATATGTTATCTTTAGAAATATGACCTACTAGAATATCATAAATTTGAAGAATCCCTATGAAAACAATAAATTGCAAAAGAAAGATCATAAGACCATAATCATAAGCGTCAAAACCGTAATAAGTATAGAACTGTCCAAATATAAAATGAAAGACCAAAAGGTAATAGAAAGCAATATTGGCTGAGGAGGCGGAATATGATATAGCCTTTACAACCAATAGAGTTCCAAAGAAGGAAAGAAAGAAAAAGAAATAGAGAATGGGCATATTGGAAAGATAAAGAGCCGCGGCAATTTCTATAATGAAAAGAAATGCAATAAACAGGAGATATACCCTTTCCCAAGTCATTCCATTTTTTAACTTGATATCCCCCTTTTTCCAGATCACTTGGCTTACAACGGTGAAAATTACAGGAAGCCATCCCATAATTGGAATAGCCACAAACGGTGCATAAAGTGCAATTGCATAGGCCGCAAAAATGTCGACAATATGGAACAAGTATCCAGAAACCATTAGTAAGACCAGTTTTTCAATTGATTTCCCTTCATATATCCATGCAACAGCAATTCCCAAAAGTACAGTAATTCCAAATGTAAAGGGATTCTGATCAAAATTGACTATGTCACCAAAATCCATTCTAATAGATGCCAAAAACAAAGTGAAATAGAATCCAAAATGGAAAGAGGCAAATAGAATAAGTGATGAAACTGGAGAGATATTTGAATATCGGTAGATTCCATACGCAGCAATCCCTCCAAACAGTATCCCAGATACAGTAAATTCTACGGAAAAGACCTCATTGAAAACAACACTCATAACAAGAAAAATTGCATAAAAGGAAAGAACAATAAATGCAGGGATTTTACGCAGTATTGCACCCCATTGAATTGGATTGGGAGAAGGTGACTGGTAATTGGATGTCTCTGCAATTCCGATCACAGCCTCATCCATTGCTTCGCTAGTACTCCCTGTTTCAGCCGTTTTCTTTAACCAATCCAACCGAATTGTCAAAACAGGTTCCTTTCTTTCTTTTTCAAAAAGTGCATGGACTGCCTTTTTCCTTACCTTTTGCACAATGTTCCTGACATTATAGGATCCAATCCATTGGTACTCTTGTTCAATTTTTTGGAAGATCTCCTCTCGGTATCTGGTGAGGATGTCTTCGATTTCCTTTTCATCAGAGATGTCATGTTTTGCCTCCAGCATCTCCTTCAGATCACGAATGAAATTATGTATGATATTTAGCTCATTTGGAGTCAGACCATTCATTTGTGTTTCGTTAATTTTGATCACCTCGGTAATGAATGACGTTTGAGACGGCAACAGAGTATCTGTTCCATAGGTCCAATATTCGACCATAGAATGCCTGTCCTGCCTGATTTAACTTGTAGATTGTCTTTCGCTGGTCATCTTCAGGCTTGTAGGTTTCTATCAGACCGTCAGACACGTATCTTCTTAGAAGGGGATAGACAGTTCCCAAAGGAACTTCAATGATATGTTCAGTTCTGGTCCATATCCTGTCGCAAATTTCCTTGCCATGAAGATCGCTTTCGAATAAGACAGCACAAACCAAGAGTTGAACCACACCTCTCCTGATTTCGGTTTCCCAATTTGTTATCAGCTTCTCTTCAATCATGAGTTCACCCTTCATGGAACATGATGCATTGCATCACAATACATTGCGTCACAATCAATTGTGTCACAATATATTTTTACACAAGAGGATATATAAAGTCTTCCCTTATTTGCACAGATAGTTCTATTGCGTCCTATTGTTCAACAATTTGACATAATTACAAGGGAAAGGTTGAATATTTGTGTTGCAGGAAGTTAGTTGATGTGCCTGAGTGTTGTTGCGGAGATTGAGAAAATTTTGGGAAACGGAGAGGCAATAGCATGTCTGAATGGTGTCAGGAAAACGATAGAGCTAGGGTTGCTGGAGGGCAATGTGAAGGAAGGAGACTGGGTTCTGCTTCATACAGGATATGCAATTTCAAAGGTTGACTATGCAGAGGCGATGAAAATGCTAAAGGCGATGGCAGATGGAGGATAATGGAATTGGTTTTCTTGATTTTGAGAAAAAAACATGTTTTCTCTGCATCGGCAATCCCCTGATACCAAATGATACATTTGGCGTTAGATTTGCAGCAGAGGCAATGAAAGGGATTTGCAATCCCAATTGGACAATTATCAACTGTGAAACGGTGCCTGAAAATTTTATGGGTAAAGTGATCCAATTGAATCCAGAGATGGTGATATTCATTGACACATTTGATGATGGCAAAATGGGAGAAGACCTATGGATTACAAAAGTAGAAAATGTCAAGGATATTTCCTTTGGAACGCATAAAACGTCAATTCAACAGCTATGGCAATATATTTCAAACTTCTGCCATGCAGAGGGCTGGTTCATAGGTATGAGAAAGTTTGAGGATATCCAAGAAGAGAGAATACAACAAATTGTAGGGGATTTAGTGTACAAAATAAAGCATTTTCGGAAAAAATCCCAGAATTAGTTACAAAAACATACGATAATATAAAAAAAGAGCATTTGAATTATATTAGAGGATCGATAAATATTAAACAATGAACGAATTTTACATTGAATCGTTCGTACAGCTTTTCTGGGTTGTTGTCATAATTACAGCCATCATGATTGTTTTTTACGTAATTTTTGGGATGATACAGGAGAAGGGAAAGGAAACTCCAATGAAAAAAGCCCCCTATTCTGGAGGGAAAGGGGTAGAGACAAGGGCGACATTTTTCAAGGCAACTTTTTTCCAATATGCCATTTATTTTTTGATTTTTGACGTGGTTGCTTTCATTACTGCCTTGGCAACTTTTGTGTCTGACAAAAGCAAGGAGCATGTATTTTATGCCGCATTGTATCTATTTCTGGTGTTGATACTGTTTTTGATATTGCCAAAACAGGAGAGTGAGATAATTTGATGCAGGAAGTTGAAACCAAACCCTCAGGGGTTACAAGATGGTTGCAAAGTTTGAGAAACTGGGCAAGGAAACGGTCGTTATGGTTATTGCACATGAATACAGGTTCATGCAATGGGTGTGACATTGAGATATTGGCGGCACTGACGTCACGACTGGATGCGGAAAGATTTGGGGTAAAGTTGGTTGGCTCACCTCGACATGCAGATATTATGATGTGTACAGGGGCTGTTACACTGACAATGGTTGATGCATTGAGGAAAACATACGAACAAATACCTGAACCGAAATTTGTTGTTGTAGTGGGGTCATGCGGCTCTACTGGAGGGGTTTACAAAGGGGGCTACAATACTTTCGATGGGGTTGACAAAATAATTCCAGTTGATTTGTATATCCCGGGTTGCCCACCCAAACCTGAAGCGATAATAATGGGCGTTGCAAAACTGATTGAAAAAATGGAGGAGGAAAGGTAATGACTTTAGAAGTTCCTGAAGAGGTTGTTGAATCAAAGGAGCAGATGAAAAGTGGTGAGACACTTTATCATTTGAAGAGTCCTAGTTGCAGAATGGTGGTAAAAAGGTGGATCGATCTTGGAAAGGATGTGCATTTAAGTTCCTTGGTCGGGATGGACCAAGAAGATAGCATAGAAGTTCTCTACTATTTCATGGATAGATTAGACAAAGAGAAGTTGCTTCTTTCCATCAGACTCAAGAGGGAGATGCCAAAAACGGAGAGCATTTCTGATTTGATTGGAAGTAGAATATATGAGGCAGAGGTCACAGAGATGTTTGGTGTGAAATTTGAGGGTAACGAAATGACAAGGGCATTTCTACCTGAAAATTGGATTGGTGGATATCCGTTGCGGAAGGATTGGAAAAAGGAGGATTACGAGAATGAATGAAGAACAGACATCCTTCAATATCGGTCCGCAACATCCTGCCCTCAAGGAGCCAGAAACATTTCGCGTGATTGTAGAGGGGGAGAGGGTTGTGAAGGCAGAAGCCATTTTAGGGCATACACACCGAGGAATAGAAAAAATGGCAGAATCCAGGGATTATAACAAGACATTATATCTTGCCGAAAGGATTTGCGGTATTTGCAGTTTTGCGCACAATGCAAACTTTGCAAGAGCTGTTGAGTTTGTTGCGGATGTGAAGGTTCCAAAAAGGGCAGAATTCCTTAGGGTTTTGGTTGCAGAACTGGAGAGACTGCATTCACATTTATTGTGGTTAGGGGTCTTGGCACACGAAATTGGATTTGATACATTTTACATTTTAGTATGGAATGATCGCGAAACCATTATGGATCTCTTGGAGACCTTGACGGGAAATCGAGTAAATTATGGGATGAATAGGATAGGGGGAGTAAGGTTTGATCTAAACGATGAGATCAAAAAAATCATGCGTGACAAGATAGAAGAATTCAAACCAAGATTGGAAAAAATCAGGGATGTTGTATTGAATAGCAAAACCATTATTGCTAGAACAAATGGAGTTGGACGGATCTCCAAGGATTTGGCACGGAAAACATGTGTCACGGGTCCCACCGCAAGGTCTTCAGGGATAGATTGGGATTTGAGAAGGGATGAGCCATATTTCATATATGAGCAATTGGACTTCAATGTTCCAATAAGCGATAGGGGAGATGTATATTCAAAAATTATTCTAAGAGTCAAGGAATTGTTTGAATCTATAAAAATCATAGAACAGGTTCTGGATCTCATACCAAGTGGGAAAATATTCCAGGATGTCAGGGGCAGGTTTGAAGGGAAGGCAGTTTCACGTATTGAAGCACCCAGAGGTGAGAATTTTCATTATGTTGAATTTAGGAAATCAAAAAATCCATACAGATTGAAGGTTAGGGCACCAACATACGCAAATGTTGTCTCTTCAGTCGAGGCATTGGTGGGTCACCATATTGCAGACATCCCTGTAATCGTCGCAGCCAATGACCCATGCTTTTCCTGTACAGACAGGACTCTTATCATTGACAGGGATAAGGGGAGATATCAAATCATGAGTGCAAGGGATCTAAGGAAACTTAGTGTGGAAACCACAAAGGAGGTAATGCAATGATACAGGATATTGCTCTTTTTCTTTTTCAGACAATAGTGTTTCCAGGTGTGTTTTTCATTGTAGTATTGGCTTTTGGCTCTAATTGGATGTACAGGAAATTCTATGCTAGACTCCAAAGGAGGATTGGTCCAGAAAGTGCAGGGATTTTCGGCATTCTCCAAGGATTTGCAGATTACCTGAAAACAGCGACAAAAGAGGATATAATCCCTTACGGGGCAAATCAAGTCATCTTCAAGTATCTTCCTGTTATTGCACCTGTACCAGTGGTTGTCGGCATGTTCTTTATACCGATAATTGACACAAAAGGATTCATTTCATCCCCTGGAGACATTTATGCAATAGTGTTCATATTGACAATAGTTACAACAACTGAAATCATATTGGGATGGGCAAGTGGATCAAAATTTGCCTTGATTGGCTCCAGCAGGTCAGGCATGCAATTGGTGTCTTTTGGCATCCCATTCATTTTTTCCATGTTATATGCCATAATCAAGGCAAAGAGTTTTAGTCTTGAAGACATAGTCCTGTCCCAAACTGGAACAAAGCTGAAATTCCTGCCGAATTGGAACCTTTTTGGATTGGGAGGGATTGCATTTTTGATTTTTATCATTTGTGCATTGGCAGAGTTAGAGAAGCCCCCTTTTGACACTCCTGAAGCGGAAACTGAAATTGCTGGAGGATGGACATTAGAATACTCAGGAAGAGGGTACGCATATATTTTGTTATTGGAGGATCTTAAGATGGTTTTTGTCATTTCCCTTGGGGTTGTCCTATTTCTTGGAGGACCATTGGGACCGACATTTGGTTTGGGAGAGCCGTGGATCGCCGTTCTTTATTTCATTTATTTCTCCCTGAAATATTTTGCAGTTCTATTGATTTTAACATTGATCTCTTCCAGTTTGGCACGGATGAAGATACGGCATATTGTTTTCGGGTCATGGACATATCTTGCACCGTTGGCAATTGCATCCATTATTTTAACAATACTTTTGGAAGGAGGCTAAAAAGGAATGCTAATAGTTGAATTAATAAAGAACTTGTTCAGGAAACCAGAAACCGTAAGGTATCCATACGAGACAAAAGGATTGAACTTTCCAGAGAGATTAAGGGCAATGCATGTAATAGACCAGGATTCATGTATTGGATGTTCAAAATGTGCGAGAGCTTGCCCTGCATTTGTCATACAGATGGTTCCATTGACAGAGGAGGAATTGGCAAAGAGGAATGAAAAAATAAAGAGGAAAAGGGTAAAACCAGTTATTGATTTGACAGCCTGCATTTTTTGTGGAGTCTGTGAAGAAGTCTGTCCTACAGATTGCCTGAATTTGACAAACCAATTGGTAATGCCATCGGGGAGGAAAGAAGAGTTGGAGGTAGGGTAAGACAATGGAATCATCGTTTTTAGAGCTTGCCCTGCTTATTGTCCTGATAATTTCATTATTGCTTGCATCAGAGCTAGAGAAACTCTATGAAGTGGCAATGGTCTTCATCGTGTTTATGACCGCCCTTTCAGCCATTTATTGGATCATGGGATCACCGATACTTGCATTGTTCCAGTTGACCATTTACGCAGGAACAACTGGGGTGATTCTCTTTGCAGTATTGGGTGTTTTTCCAGGAAGACAGACTGTGGAGGAGTTACCTTGAAATTCCAGCGGTCATTTGCACAAATATCTCTCGGATTTTTCTTTTTTGCCATGCTTTATCCAATTCTGACAAGGGACATGAACGTGCTTGCCCCAAAAGAGGGAAACTCAGACATTGCAAATATACTTTGGCTTAACAGACTGTCAGAAGTGTATTTGCAGGTCTTCTATTTAGGAGCTTCCATTATTGCGAGTTTGTTGGTAATCCGCAAGCCCCCATCATATTCTGAGATAGAAATTGAGAGATTTTCCATTGAGGAGGAGAGAATTCAATGATTGGATTGGTCACCTACCATATTTTTGCCATTATCATTTTGGGATTGGGAATTTATAACATCATGCTTTCTAAAAATATCGTTAAAGGAATTCTGATTATTGAAATGATGGTTGCAACAGCCAACCTCATTCTTTTTAGGATTTCTTTGGAAAAGGGAGATGACGGTTTGGGAAGAGCAGTAATAATTACGTCAATAGTAATTGGGGCTGGGCTTTCTGCATTCATGCTTTCGATGGCAGTCAAGGTGTATCGTGAATTCGGCACGCTCAACCCAGAGGAAGTGACAAGACAGGAGGAATAAAATGTCAGACATTATGCTGCTTTCACCATTGTTGACGGGGGGTTTGATTTACATGCTTTCATTTTGGAAAACAAGTGACAAAAGAAAGGAAATGGTTGCAAGTTCACTTGCCATGCTTGGTTCCTTGTTTTCATTGGTTTTTGCCCTCATGGGGTTGCAAAAACGAGGGGTGGAGGATTCAATTTTGGGCTCTTGGATTAAAATCGGGACGGTTGACATTAAGTTACAGTATTATTTTGATGGATGGTCCATTACGTTAACAGTTGTTTCAAGTCTGTTGACATTGCTTATCATCATTTTCTCAAAATATTATTTCGGAGTCAATTCCCATTCTGCCGTTTACTATGGAATGATCCAAATATTTCTTTTTGGCATGCTTTTGCTGGTAGTGTCAGATAACCTAGTGTTTACCTTTTTTGGATGGGAAATAGTTGGGATTTGCTCATGGTTTTTAATTGGCCTTTATCATTATGAAGGAGGTGAAAAAGGAGAAAAGGCAATATTATCAGGTCAAAAAGCAATTCTTGTGACAGGCTTGGCGGATATAGGATTTTTATTGGCATTGGCAATTGTGGGATCCGATTCCTTTTCCATTTCGAATATGGAGAATATGCCTGCAATTGCAGCAATTGGATTGACGATTGCCGCGTTTGGAAAATCTGCGCAGTTTCCATTTCATGTATGGATCTCAAGTACAGATAGAAAAGACATTGATGCTATGCAAGGACCTACCACAGTTTCAGCATTAATCCATGCGGCAACCATGGTAAATGCAGGGATTTATTTGGTCAGTAGGGTTATGGAAATCACCACTACAGTTTCGGAATTGGTGTTGTGGGTTGGAATAGTGTCAACCATTTTTGCAGGGATTTCTGCACTTGGGACAATTGATTTGAAAAGAGTTCTTGCCTATTCAACCATAAGCCAGCTAGGCTTCATGTTTATTGCACTGGGAAGTGGTGCAAGCTTTCTTGCATTATGGCACCTATTGAACCATGCATTCTTCAAGGCATTGTTGTTTCTAATTGCAGGGTTCTTGATCCATAGGTACAAATCAAGAAACTTAGAGGATTTAAAAGGAACAGTACGTGAAACATGGCTTAAAGCAAGCTTGTTCACTGGGATTTTTGCATTGGCAGGCGTTCCCTTTTTTTCAGGATTCTTTTCTAAAGAAATGATTTTGGAGGCAGTACATGGAAAGAGTACAATTGCATTTTATTTTTCATTGTTTGGATCCATTTTGACGAGTATATACTCATTCAGATTGTTGGCAGTGTTGAATGGATCAAAAGAGAAAAAACCGTCAAATATCATTCCAAAAGCGATTATTTTGGCATTAACTGCATTGGTGATTTTGTCTTCAGCTTCGTATTATTTTTTGGGTCTTTTCAATTGGGATACGGTATATCCCGTAGTGGAATTGAATGGGAATCTTGGCATTGGAATTATTGTATCGGTTATGGGAATGGCACTGGGATATTATTTTGAACAATGGTATCCAAAATTGCCCTTGTTTGTGCGGGTTCCTGTTCAAGACGCTTTTTTTGTGGATGATTTGTTGACAGCGACAGGAAAATCACTGACAATCACAATGTCAAGGTTTGCTAGAACATTGAATTCTCAAACAAGCTTTTGGAACATGTTCCAGTTTTCAATTGTGATAAGCGTTGTTTCAATTGGCTTGTACTATTTGCAATACGGAGGCGGATTATAGTGGACTTGCTTTTTCCAATCAGTATACTCTATAATGCACTTTGGCTTTTAATTCTCCCGATACTGCTCCATATAGAGGCAAGATTGGACAGATATGGTCTTAAGAGCATTTTTTCGATCATATGGGCGTTGGGATTGAATTTCCTGTTGGGATATGAATTGATGAACTTTGAAGGGGATCAAACATTCTCCCCCAATTTTCAGGGAACCATGAAAAGAACAAGCATTGAATTCAAAATGACAAGAACTATTTATGGGCTTGTTTTTCTTGTCTCAATTCTTTTCACCGCAATCATGTTTTATAGCTGGAGATATATGCGATGGGAGACATTGCTTGATGATGGAGGGGCTTATAAGCTGTATTACTATTTTTTGATGTTTACCTCACTTTTGGGCTTTCAGGTCGT
This sequence comes from Candidatus Heimdallarchaeota archaeon, assembly GCA_015523565.1. Classification (GTDB taxonomy): domain Archaea; phylum Asgardarchaeota; class Heimdallarchaeia; order Heimdallarchaeales; family Kariarchaeaceae; genus WAKA01. Next base: position 19,306 of record WAKA01000193.1, read on the forward strand.
TTTGTATTCAAATGACGCATTTTTGTTGTTTTTTGGATGGGAACTGATGGTTGTGCCAGGATATGCATTGATTTCAATTAGACCGACGCGACATGCTGCGAGAGCAGGAATTTCATACGCAATGATAAGTAGCATTGGATCTATTTTTCTTTTATATGGAGTTGCGTTGATTTACCAATTAACTGGCACATTCAACCTGACAATAGCATCGTCAGAAATATCTGCCATGCAATTGGAAACAGACATTTCCCCTATTCTCGCCGTCGTCACCATCATTGTCGGGATTGGTGTTACCGCAGGACTAATTGGGCTTCAAACATGGATTCCAGATTCATATAGTGCTGCAACAAGTCCCGTTGGAGCTTTTGTTTCAGGAACTTTCACCTTGGCCGCCCTGATCGGATATAAGAAATTGATTTTCGATCTTTTCCCTTTTGTGAATTATAGCTGGATTTTCATTCTTGGAGGATTGGCGACTATGACTATCGGAAATTTCGGGGGCATCGTGCAAAGGGATGTCAGAAGAATATTGGCCTATTCATCAATTGGACAGAGGGGTTATATCTTATTTGGATTGGGGATAATTGCAGGAGGGATTTACAAAGGTGTGGACTTTTTCTCCTTGAAAGACCCCTTTATAGTCGTCATCATTTTTGGCATTGCATTTACGTTTCTTGAGGGAAATCTCTTTCTTATCATTGGAAAGGTACTTTATGTTTCCCATTTCAAGAGTCGGACAAGAGACATTGTTAAGTTGAGGGGAAGTCTTGCAAAGACACCCCATACAGCATTGATGATGATTATCAGTTCTTTCGGTCTTGCAGGCTTGCCACCTACAATCGGATTCAGTTCAAAACTGCTGTTGCTTTACGCGGTTGGGAAATCGGGAGTTCAATGGTGGATTATAACCATTTTTTTGGGAAACTCAGTTGTTGCCTTGATCTATTACCTTAAACTGATCAGGTTTCTTCTTTTCACAAAACGAGAAGATCCATTGGACATGTCTTTGACACCCAACTCGGTAAACATAGCCATTCTTTTTGTCTCAACCATATGTGTTGTACTTGGGTTGATGCCAAATATTATTATTTTCTTGTTGCAGGGATGAAAAGTGCAAAGCTACAAAGAATATCTGAGCAAATTGGAAACAAGGGGCAGATCAGTCATTTCAAAGATCAAGGCACATTGTGAAAGATTGGATCAACAGGTCAACATCATGCATGTTTGTGGTACCCATGAGGCCACTGTTTCACGTGCGGGCATCCGTTCCTTGCTTCCAGATAATCTACGGATTATTTCAGGACCTGGATGCCCTGTGTGTGTTTGCCCTGCCGAACACATAACATTGGCAAAGGAATTGGCAAAACAGGGACACATAATCGCCACATTCGGAGACATGTTCAAAGTGCCAGATACAAGCTTGAAATCGCTTGCACATTTGAAAGCAGAGGGACATGACATAAGAACAGTTTATTCAGTCATGGATGCGGTCAATATAGCTCGCAACAATCCTGATAAAAAAGTAATCTGGCTAGGGGTGGGATTTGAAACTACAGCACCAATGACAGCATATGAGATCCTTAAGCAACCACCAACCAATTTTTATGTACTCTCTGATTTCAGGCTGGTCCCGCCTGCCCTGCATCTGCTTTTGGGAGACCCAGAACATGAGTTGGCAGGAATTATTCTACCAGGACACGTAACAACAGTGATGGGGTTGGAGGAGTATGAGGAATTCCCAAATAAGTATAAAATACCCATGGCGGTCGCAGGATTTGAACCTGTTGAATTTCTTTATGGGCTTGAAACACTTCTGCGAATGATCATTGAGAAAGACTATTCTGTGAAAAACTCCTATTCAAAAGTGGTTCGGTATGAAGGAAATAAGAAGGCGAAAGAAGTCATGAGAAAAGTGTTCAAGGTTGTTGATGCAAAATGGAGAGGAATAGGGATGATTGAAAAATCAGGATATGAATTGCGTGAAGAATTCAAAAGTTATAATGCCAGATCATTGATTACCTTTGATATCAACCTGGAATATGATTTGCCAAAAGGATGCAAATGTGGAGGGGTCATCTTGGGAAAAGTTGAGCCTGAGAGGTGTCCCCATTTTTTGAGGAGATGCACACCAGAAACAGCAATTGGTCCATGCATGGTCTCAGATGAAGGAACGTGCAGGATAAGAGCCACGTTCAGGATGGTGAAATGATGCACGAACTGCATAGGGCCGAAAAATTGAAGCAGGATTTGGAGAAACGGGGAATTGAGAAGAAGGTTGAGGTGCATTTGTCCCATATTGAAAAAACCTTGATAACATTGGAAGAAGTAAGTGAATGCTTTGCCCTTGTCACGAAAGGAACAAAACTGGAAGGGTCTAAATTGATTTTTGAGGCAATTCCGACATTGCTGGTCTGTGAAAGATGCAAGACAACCTATAATGAGCCAATAATGGAATGCAGGAATTGTGGATCATATGAACTACATTTGAATGAAGAAGATGAGTTGATAATACAGGAAATAAGGGAATTAAGCTGATCAGCAAACGCGAGGAATGGGTTCCCCATATGGCTTGTCCAGTATGCGTGTTCCGCCAATAGAGGTTTTGACATGGACTTCCCCTTTTCCTTTCACAACTGAGCCGATCAGCGCGGCGTTCTTTCCAAGTTCTGTGTTTGTCAGCAATTTAAGTATATCATCAGTGGCATTTTTGTCACAGACTATGACAACCTTTCCTTCACTGGATATCTCCAACGGTTCCAATCCAAGAATGTCACAGATTGCTTTAGTCCTTTCATCTATGGGGACATGGTTTTCATAAATCTGCAGGGTACAGGATGATTTGGATGCAATGTCATTCAATGCAGAAGCAAGACCCCCCCTCGTTATATCCTTCATGCATTTGACACCAGGATGTGTAATCACATTTTGGAAATGGGGCCAGACAGGGCTGACATCAGATTGAAGCGATGTGTCAAGGTCAATACCTTCCCTCAATGCCATTAGAGCCGCACCATGATCACCTATGGTTCCAGAAACTATAACATTGTCCCCAATCTCTGCGCGGCTGTCTTTGAGAGGAGTATCAACAAGAAGTGCACCAATACCGGCAGTTGTCAGGACAATCTCGTTGACGGCTCCTTTGGGCATTACTTTTGTATCTCCTGCAATAATACGGACACCTGTTTCTCTCGCACGTTTTCCAATAGTTTCGCATATTGTTTTTAATGCATCCATCCTAAATCCTTCTTCAATAATCATTCCAAGGGTCAGAAAGAGGGGCTTTGCCCCCATTACTGTGAGATCATTGACAGTTCCTGCAATAGCAAGATCACCTATGTTCCCTCCTGGAAAAAAGACGGGATTGACGGTATGCCCATCGGTGGTAACAACAATTTTTTCACTAGGAAATACAAGAACAGCAGAATCATCCATGTCCTTTGGTCCGACAATGTCGTGGTCTGAATTTTCAATGCCTATTGTCCTACCAATGAAGGAAACAAGCAGATCCATTCTTTTCCCTCCACCACCCATGCTTAAGTCAACCATTTCAGGAAGACGATCCATAAGAGAAATATGTTTTTTGATTATTTTAGTCAGTGGTTTCCTTTTCAAATTCAATCCAAATGCTTGTTCCGTAAGTGCCATTCGTTCATGGGATAGAAATCGTCTCACCAATCCTTCAGAATTCAATGAAGTTCAGTGGTTGAATTAGTTTGAACTAGACGACGGGGTTACTAAAGCACATTTGCAAAGTTCATTTGGGTTCTCATTCATACGCCATAATTCCCTTCCAATAACCCATAGGTTCTTAAATATCAAAAGGCAAAATATGGTAACGAATGGCGGAAGTTGTAGAAAGGGTCTCCGAACTTGAGAGGATGATGAAGGATCTCGTTTACATCCAAAGACAGACAGAGATGAAGCTTGCTTCCTTTATCGATGAAATGAAAGAATTTAAAGACTTCACCGAGAAAAACATCACCTCCCTGAACAAAAAATGGGGTGATCTTGCAAATCGATTGGGAACCATTGCAGAAGATCTGGTTTTACCATGCTTTCCAGAGACCGTTGAGAAATACCTCGGTATGAAAGATCCAGAAACTATCCATTCGAACACCATTGTTAGAAGGAACGGAAAGGTGAAGGAATTTGACATCATTATCATCTATTCGGACGCTGTCATTCTTAATGAGGTAAAAGCCACTGCGACGGAAAAGTCCATAGAAACGTTCGTTAACTTTGTTCAGGAAGGGATCTTCTTTGAGTATTTTCCGTTTCTGAAAGGGAAAAGCTTTCTGCCTTTCCTGTCGGCCATGAAATTCACGGAGGAGGCATTGGACATCTTGACCCAAAATGGCATCTATGCCGTCACGCCCTACCCCAACATGAAAATCCTTAACATTTCAGAATTGCAATGACGGCAATACTTTTGTTCAACTTTATCCCGTGTACAAATGGTTATTCCTAACGTTTATCAAATAAAATTTTTCAGGTTTTTTTATCGGAAGCGGCATTTTCAAATTTTACCTTAATTTCCGTTCTACAAGTGCCACTTGCCCATAACTTATGCCGCCGTCACCAGGAGGAATGGTTTTGTGAGCAAGAAAATGATAGCCGTTGGCCTTCACAATTTGCTTTAGAAGAGTATGTATACGATAATTATATGCGACACCTCCAGTAAATCCAATGGTTTTTATGCCATGAGTTTCTGCGGCTTCAATGGCAAGCTCAGCCATTGTACTTGCAATGGCATCATGGACAAATCTTGCACTTTCCGTTTTTGATGAATAATTGACTAGCATGTCATGAAGGATTTTGGGTGTATCGATGCAGTTTCCCTTTATGTAGGAAGGAGTCTGCTGAAGTCCATTACGACCTGCCAAAGCCTCCAGCCTAATTGCAGGCTCTCCTCGATAGGTTCTTTTGTCAACACCTGCCAGATAGAATGCGGCAGCATCCAACAACCGAGCAATAGAGGTTGTAACTGGCGAGCCAGTGAATTTTCTGCGCAAGAAATGGTATTCTGTCTCCCCATGGGGAAAGGCAGAATAGTCAAGAATGTAATCATCAGGATTTAGCCCAGTTTGTAACAGAATGCTAAGGAACATTCTCGCGGGGTGTTTTGCGTTCATGTCACCACCGAAATAAGGGATTGGGAGTCCTGATGCGATTCTTCTGGGGCTTTCACTGCTCAAGAGAAAAAGTTCGGTACCCCAGGCATTGCCGTCATGTCCATACCCAAACCCATCAACAGTCCAAATGATTGCGTCAGTATCAAACGGGAGACCATGGTCTACAAGAAGGGAATATGCATGTGCCTCATGATGCTGTATTTCATGTATTGTTGCATCAGGAAAATTGGACAATAGTTTTCGGTTAAGGAATTCGGGATGCAGATCGACCGCGACATGGTCAGGATTGATTGAATAAAGGTTCATCAGATGGTTTACAGCATCCTCCAGAAAGTTTAAGGTTTCAATGTTATTCAGATTTCCGATATGTTGTGTCGCGACAATCCAGTTCTTGGTGGATATGGATGCAGTCACAACCTCATTTGCACCGAGTCCGAGGACACCACCCCGTAATTCTTTGTGGAAATGAGGTTGGGGGACATACCCTCTTGCTCTGCGGATAATAAGTGCTTCAACACCAAGTGGTTTAACCACGGAGTCATCAACCCGCTGTTCGATTGGAAGGTTATGCAACAGGTAATAATCCACATTATAATAATGTGCATTATAATAGTTCATGTTCTGAAAATACAGATCATAATATTCAGAATTGTAATATTCTGGATCAAGCACAGGAAAAAATGGCTTGATTGGCATAGGGATGCCAGGCTTGTTTGCCGAAGTCAGGACAACCAAATCAGCCAGTCCTTTCTTGAATAGTAAATGTTGGGCAGAGGTATACGGCAGGACAAATCCAACAGTATCTAACCCAGGAGCGATCAAATCAATGGGCAAACTTTCCTTTTTTGCTGGAAGTACAACAATGGGTTTTCTTGGAGACAAAAGGAGCTTTAATTCATCCACGCTTGTAATTTTCGCATAATCTTCAAGAACGGAAGCAGAACGAGCCATAACAGCAAAAGGTTTCCTGCTTTCATGTCGTTTTATTTTTCTTAGACGTTTCAGAGCCGTTTCATTGGTAGCATTGCAGATGAAATGAGAACCACTTTGACCTTGCATGAACAAGATGCTTCCCTTATTGATTTGTGACGCAAGGTCTTGCCAATCCAATGGCATTGGTTGACCCTTATCTCCAAAAAGGGAATATGAAGGACCACATTTCCTGCAACAGATTGTTTGGGCGTGAAATCGACGATTGTTCATATCTCGATATTCCTTGAAACATTCGTTGCACAATGGAAATTTTTCGAATGAGGTACGGTCACGATCATAGGGCAATGAACGAATAACTGAATATCTTGGTCCACAGTTGGTGCAAGAGATGAATTCATAATCAGTTCTTCTACCTTTGTAAAGGTCTTCAATGCATTGGTCGCAAATTGATATGTCTGGAGGCAATGGTGCGAATGATGATTGCAGGCTTATATCACTGGGAAGAATTTGAAAGCCGTCAGGAACAGTTCCATCATAATAATCTGAAGACATTTCATAGATTGCTGAAAGTTCGGGAAGTTCCTTAAGCATCCGATGGATGAATTCTTTTTCAACATGGTCTTCAATTACAATTTCAACATCTCCATTTCCCAGATTGCGGACAAAACCTTTTGTATCTAAATCAGAGGCGATTCTTCTAATAAAAGGGCGAAAGCCTACGCTTTGAACAATACCCCTTACCAAGATGCGACGGAACACAACCATTATGTAATTTACCCATATAATAATCTAAAATTCAGAAAATGAAAAAATTGACAAAAACAAAGAATGAATGCAAAAATATTGAGGTTTAAAGGGAAAAAAACGGGAGTCAATTCAAAAAGTTGGTGTTTTGTAGCATTGTCCATAAAATGATTGTTGCAAGTATTTTATGCTAGATATAGCCAATAACCTATGATCGATGTAATTGATATTTTTTCAAGACTTTCCAATAGGTTTGGGGACATGGTTCTTTTGGAGTCCATGGATGCCCCCACCAAATTTGCGAAGCAATCCATCATTTGTTTCAAACCAAGGGTAAAATATCGGATCGGTGAATTTTTTGAAAGAAACGAAGAATGTTTTCCGAGGGATCTGGATGTGATTTTGGGAATTTTTAGGAAAGATCTGCAGGAACTTGAAAAGAAGGAACTCAAGATAAAAGTCATTGATGGAGATGCAGATGTTGATCCAAAAAATAATTTTAATGGAGGGATTGTGGGGGCAACAGGATTTGATTTTATTTCTTTAATTGAACCAACACTGGCATTGCCTGAAAAGGAGCTATTGGGAATTTATGCGTTGTATGAAGACGGTCTTGTCATTGATCACGTAAAAAAGACATTCTATTACTTTCATAGGGGTGTTAGCCGCCTCAAAGAAATTTTAGGGGTGTTGGGGCAGGGAGGCAATGGAGAGGGAAAAAACATGTCCATTGACAAGAGCATATTCATTGCAAAAGACATCCAAAGAAGTGACAGTTTCCACGACTTCATACAAAATGTGGAAACCATAAAGGGAAGGATTGTCCAAGGGGAATTCTTTCAGGCAGTATACTCCCAATCCTTAAGTTTTACGGGAGAAGGTAACCCATTTATGTTCTATGAGGAGTTGAGAAAGGTAAACCCAAGCCCATTCATGTTCTTCTTGGAATTGGATGAAGTGAAAGTCATCGGCTCCAGCCCTGAATTGTTGATATCAAAGACAGGAAAGCAATTGTCCACCTTTCCCATTGCAGGGACAAGAAAGGTTGCAGGGATTGAGAAAATTGATGAACGTTCGGCAATGGAGCTCTTGAATGATGAGAAAGAACTGGCTGAACATAACATGCTTGTAGACTTGGCAAGGAATGATATCGGAAAAGTTTCAAAAATTGGAAGCGTGACAGTCCCGTATTATTTGCAGATTGAAAAATTCAGCCATGTCATGCACATTGTGAGTGAAGTAAGGGGTGAGATAACAGGGGGATTGGATCAGTTCGATGCTTTTTGTGCCATGTTTCCTGCAGGCACAGTCAGCGGAGCACCGAAATTACGAGCCATTGAAACGATCCATGAATTGGAATCTACACCTAGGGAACTGTATGCGGGAAGTGTAGGATTCTTTGGTTGTGATGGAACCATGGAACAGGCAATCACGATACGATCAATGTTTGGCAAGGGAGACCAATACAAGATTCAGGCAGGGGCAGGGATTGTATATGACAGTATTCCCGAAAAGGAATATGAGGAAACCCTGAACAAGCTTGGGGCAATGCTTCAAATGCTGAACATACAGGTCAAGGAGGTTCAGGCATGACTGTGCTATTGGTGGACAATTATGATTCATTCACCTTCAATCTTTATCAGCAAATATCAAAACTTTATGAAGGAGATGTGATAGTCAAGAGAAATGATGAGATCAGTGTGCAAGACATTCTGGAAGACCCACCAGATTTCATCTTTATTTCACCGGGACCAGGGAATCCAATGAATGCACGTGATTTTGGAGTCTGTTCAAAGATCATCAATGATTTTTCCGGAAAGATTCCCATTCTTGGGATATGTTTGGGGCACCAAGGCATAGGGTATAATTTTGCATCCAAAATAAGAAATGCAAACAGGATTGTACATGGAAAAACATCAAGGATCATGCATAAAGGGACAGGAATCTTTGAAGGGCTACCACAGGGATTCAAGGCGGCCCGTTACCACTCACTTGTCGTGGACAACATTGCAGAACCCCTGGAAGTGATTGCGACAACAGAAGATGGCGAAATCATGGCAATTGCACACAAACAAGCACCAACCATAGGCATACAATTCCATCCCGAATCATTCATGACAGAGCATGGCGACCAATTGGTGAGAAACTTTTTGCGGATGGGGACACCAGATTTAAGGTGATGACCGCAAATCATTCCTTTTTTTCCTTTGGTTCTAAAAAAATTGGTGGCATGGTTTTGAATGTTATAATAAGTGTTGAATTGTGAAAACAGTATATGAGATAGAAACAGGGACATTGAGGAACTATACAAAGAAGCTACTTGAAGGTGGAAAATTGAGTTATGAAGAAGCCTTCAATAGTTTCATGAGAATGGGACAGGGATTGGAGGAACCAGAGGTAATTTCATCGTTTCTGACGGCATTTCGCATGAGAAGGGAAGAACCAGAGGAACTGGCAGGGTTTTCAGATGCGATGACCGAAATGTCAATGCGTATAACCCCAAGGGATTTGGACAATACTATAGACATTGTCGGGACAGGAGGGGCAAAATTCAAGTCATTCAATGTGAGTACGACCTCTTCATTCCTTCTTGCCACATTGGGGACGGACGTGGCAAAACATGGGAACAGGAGCAATTCCAGTCCATCTGGATCTGCCGATATGCTGGAGGCATTGGGCATTAATCTGGCAATGGGTGTGGAGCGAGCTCAACAATGTCTGGACAATACAGGGTATACATACTTGTTTGCACCGACACATCATCCTGCAATGAAGTATGTGGTACCTGTAAGAAAGAAACTTGGATTTCGGACAATATTCAATGTCATGGGACCGTTGTCCAACCCTGCTGGCGTGAAAAAGCAATTGACAGGGTTGTTTTCACAGTCATATCATTCCACAATCATTGAGTCTTTCAAAAGGAGGGGGTTTAAGCATGTCATTTTGGCAACCAGCAGCATTGGGGCGGATGAGGTAACCAATTGTGGCATTACATCCATAACAGAGCTGAGGGACAATGAAATACATAGATATAGCATAAGACCGAGGAATTTTGGAATTGAGGAATGCAAGCCAAAAGAGATTGCAAATGTACCACCAGACGAATCAGCAAAAATAGCCGCCAGAATATTGGCAGGGCATATGACAAATGGATCACTTGTCGATTTTGTACTTGTGAACACCGCAATGGCACTCAAACTGAAATATTCAGAGGAAACATTCAGTCAACTTTTGGAAATTGCAAGGGAAGGGCAACAATCCGGAAAGGCAATTGATCTTGTACGAAAGGTTGCTAAGCAGTCAGATGGACAGGCAGAGAAGATTGAGGAATTGGTTGGATGATGGAAGTTTCTGTTGAATGTAAACAAGATTGGGCAGACCTTTTCAAGGAAAATGCCAACCATCTTCTTAAAGGGGGATATTATGATTTCAGAAGTGATGGAAAAGCACCAAGCCTTCAACAACACCTAGAAGATGGATTTTTGGTCATTGGAGAGTATAAGCCATCATCACCAACAGGAAATCGATATTTTCAGGAAATGGAAGGGTATAAAAGGTTAAAGGCAATGGCGGCGGAATTTCCTGCAATTTCTGTTCTAGTGGAGCCAAATTATTTTTGCGGAGACATTTTGGCATTGAGGGAAGTCATAGATATTGGGAAGCCAGTAATATTCAAGGATGTGATTTTTTATGAGGAGCAGATACTTGCCGCAAGAAACTGTTCTGCGGTTGTCCTTATTTTTGAGTATTTGGGGCTGGAAAGGGTGCGGGAATTGGTGGAATATTGCCATAAGGAAGGGGTGGAGCCAATAGTTGAGGTTCATGAAGAAGAGAACTATCGGATTGTTGCGAAGGAGGTTGATTGTAGGATTATTGCAATAAACAATCGGAACCTGAAGAAAATGCATGTCGATGTTGGGCATGGGATCAAGCTTGTGAAGAGGTTTAAGCCAAAGAACAAACATGTGCTTTCATTTTCAGGGTATTCAAGGCGTGAGGAAATACTTCGGGCAAAGGGAGCAGGATTTTCAGGAGTATTGGTTGGCACTGCACTTTCCAAGGCAACAGATCCAATATCCCTTTACAGAAAAATGGCAGGTGGTTTGAATGCTCATTAAAATTTGTGGAATAACTTCCTTTGAAGAGATTGATACAATCAATCAGTACCCTGTTGATTTTGTGGGATTTGTGGTCGGTTCACCAAAGTCAAGGAGAAATCTGGAGCTTCACAAAATGAATGAATTGATTGGACATTTGAGAGAGGAAATCAAATCGGTGGCTGTCACGGTGAATCCCATGATATTGGAATCCCTTAATGAAAGTGAAGTGGAAATCGTGCAGTTGCATGGAAATGCAAGAGCAGAGAGACATGTCCTTGAGAAGAAGGTGGCGATGGCGATGACTTATGAGGAATATCAAACAATCCATGCAACAGGCATGGAATACGTCGTTGTTGACAGCCGCACAAAGGATCACTATGGAGGGACAGGGAAGACATGGAAATGGAGGGAACTTTCATGGAAGAAAACACCTGTATTGGTTGCAGGTGGCATAACTCCAGAAAACATGGTGGAAGCGTTGGAAAAGACCAAGGCAGATGGAGTCGATCTCTCATCGGGCTTGGAAAAAGATGGCAAGAAGGATCAAAAATTGATTGCCAGATTATTTGAGAGATATAAATATGTTGAGAGAGCATTTGAGAGGTATAGATATGTTGAGACAATCACTAATGACAGAACCTGATGAAAGAGGATATTTTGGGAGATTCGGAGGTCGATTTGTTCCTGAATCACTTATTCCCGCGTTAGACGAGTTGACAGAAGCGTTTTATCGGCTACGCAACCAACAAAAATTTCAGGAAGAATTGGCAGATTACAATCGTCACTATGGAGGAAGACCAAGTCCACTGTATTTTGCAAAACGGCTGACTGAATATGCGGGAGGGGCAAGAATCTTCCTGAAACGCGAGGATTTGATACATGGAGGTGCACACAAATTCAACAATGCGATGGGTCAGGGATTATTGACAAAATACCTTGGGAAGAAAAGGATTATTGCCGAGACGGGAGCTGGTCAACATGGAACAGCAACAGCAATGATTGGAGCACTCTTGGGAATTGAGACAGTGATTTACATGGGGGAAAAGGATATTGAACGACAACAGCCAAACGTCCAGCGCATGCGGTTAATGGGAGCAGATGTGGTGCCTGTCAAAACAGGGAGCAGGACACTTAAAGATGCAGTCAATGAGGCATTGAGGGATTGGGTACGTAATGTGGAAACCACCCATTACCTGATCGGGTCTGTTGTGGGACCCCATCCATTCCCCCTAATGGTTCGCCATTTCCAATCAGTTATAGGCCAAGAAGTAAAGCATGATTTCCTTGAATATTTTGGGGAGTTGCCCGATTTGGTCATGGCATGTGTAGGTGGTGGATCAAATGCGGCAGGAAGCTTCCATCCATTCATAGAGGATACAAAAGTGAAACTACTGGGTGTTGAGGCAGGCGGGAAGGGAGATCAGGCAAATAGCAGGTCAATCACTTGCGGTTCCCAAGGCATTCTTCATGGATCGATGAGTTATCTTCTTCAAAATGAAGAAGGACAGGTGAAAGAGGCACATTCAGTTTCAGCGGGATTGGATTATCCTGGAGTCGGTCCAGAGCTTGCATATTGGAATGAGACAGGAAGGGTAGATTTCACATACGCAGCCGACAAGGAGGCATTGGATGCCATGAGATTGTTGAGCAGGCTCGAAGGAATTATTCCTGCATTGGAAAGTTCTCATGCAATTGCACGGGCAATAGATGTCGCAAAGACCATGGATAAAGACGAGAGGATAGTCGTCACACTATCAGGAAGAGGGGACAAGGATCTTGAAACAATTCAGGGGAAAATGACATGAAGGCGTCAATTTACTTTCCATTTGGTTTTCCAACCAAAGAAAAATCACTGACGATTTTTGAGGAAGTTGCCACATCACCAGTACAATATGTCGAGATTGGCATTCCTTATAGTGATCCGTCCGCAGATGGTGAAATCCTTCAATATGCGTCCCAAGTGGCAATTGAAAATGGGGTCAAGGTCAAAGATGTCTGGGAGGCAGTTGATTTGGTAAAGAGACATGGCAAAAAGGCAGTCATCATGACATATGCCAACATCATTTACCAATACGGTATAGATGAGTTTGTTGAAGAGGCAAAAAGACATGCATTGGACGGCATCATTGTTCCTGACATAACAGTTGAGGAGTTTCCCCAAAAGCTCAAATTGTTGAAACCAATATTCTTGGTACCTCCAAATGTGAAGGAAGAGAGACTGGAAAGAATAGTCAGGAATTCTGGCGAGTTTGTATACATTCAGTCCAGATTAGGCATCACAGGTCAAAAGGAAAAATTTGATCCAAGGGTGAAATGGATTTTGGATGAAATAAAGGAAATAGACAAGGACAAAAACAAATTCATTGGCTTTGGCATACATTCCGCAAATGACGTGAAACTGTTCAGAAAACTTGGTGCAAATGGGATCATTGTCGGGTCTGCACTTGTAAAGGCAATAATGGAAGGAAAAGGCATTGAAGAAACAATTGACAATTTGTTGGACACCTAAATTCAAGAGAGCATTTGTGGACATCTAAATTCAAGAGAGCATCTGAATTTCGTGAATGTAATAGATCAACTAGTTTTGCCCGCCACAACAAAGTACCATTTCTGGTTTGAATTTTCTCAAAAGGTTTAATAGAGGAGCAAAAAAACTTAGTAACTGTAAATGATTGCATCCATGAGTCTTCAAGAGCAGATTGATTTTTTGGAAAAGAATTTTGACATTCCTGAAGACAGAGCAGAGGGATTGAAGTTTTATTTCTCCAACCTTATGGAAACACAGGACTTTTTGAGGATGATTTCTGCAATTGAAGAGCTGTTAACTGTGCAAAAGAGTTGGTTGCCGACCATTGTCAAACTAAAAATAATGGAGGAAAGTATAATCCATTGCAGTGAGGAGATCTATCTTTTTGAATTGATAGGGACAATGAAGGAATATATCAACAGGATTTTTGAAACAGAAATGATTTCTGAGGCACTTGCTGTTCAGATTGTCTCGACATTCAAACAGATTGCCGAAATTTTTGCAAGGCAAGGCATATACCAAACAGCAATTGACCTGTATTCTGAAGCAATTACAATTGGAAAGTCGTTCAAGATACCGAATGAAAATCAGGCAATCCTCATATATGACCTTTTAAGGACTTATGAATCATTGGAAAGGATGAAAGATGCATTTGAACTGGCATTTTTAGGGTACAAGACCGTTGAGCATTCGCCAGTGATCATTTGGAGACATTTGTTTGAAAGAACATTGGAGGTATTCAGTTCACATTTGATACAAACCTATTTGAGGAGTGCAGAGGGAATGGCATGGGAGGGGGATCTGGAAACTTCAAAAAACCAGACCATCAACGCTCTCAGGGTTGTTGCAGTGCTATTGCGGATTAAGGAGGGCACCACACACCAGATCAGGACTGCATTGGATCAAATAAGGACAGTCATGGTCAGGCAACGCCTTGTTGGACAGGAAGAGGTGGAGATTTATGACATATTGGGGCAATTGATGGTCAAGGAATTCAAGAGGACAAAAATCAAAACCATTGCAGATTCACTGATCAAGTACTGTGATTTGGCATTCATTCCATCAATCAGCGTATTGCTGGTCATTTACAAGAGCACACCAATTTATTCAATTACTTTGGGCAATGATATGCAAAAGGCACAGAATAGGTCGATTTTCAAGGAAGAGGGGCAAGTGCTTTTTTCCGCCTTGTTGTCTGCTGTTTCGTCGTCAATGGAGGAGACCTTAGGAGGGCAAAACAAAGTGAAGCATATAGAATATGGCTCTCAGACCATCGTTGTCGAGTCAAGGGATGAGGTTGACATATTGTTGCTTGTGGATCGTGAAACCACCGAATTGCGGGAGTCAATGATACAGTTTTTGGAAAATGTACTTTCAAAAGGGTTTGTCGAAATGTTTTCCGACGGCATACATAGCAAAAAAGAGTATAGGCAATTCTTGGATCCAATTATCAGGGAGGCATTCAATCGGTATATCCAAATGAGGTAGCAAAAGTTTTATTGGACAAAATTGAATAGTTTGTGAAGGCAAATGGGAAAAGCGTTGGCAGTGATGGTGATCGTATTCGTCATTCTCTGTGGAGTTCCCATTGCCTCCAGTTCTGCGCAGGCATCATTCAATGTCGAGATAACCCCTGGAATTATTGATAGGGGGATAATGCAACCAGGGGTGTCTGGAAATGGTACATTTAGATTGATCAATCATGACAGCAATGATGCAAAGGTGGAGATCCATGTCATTAGGAGCAATCCAAATATCACAATTGATTTTCCAGAATCTGTAGATTTGAATCCTCTTGAGGAAAAAACAGTATCCATAAAATTTGTGACACCCTCAAACCCTGGAGAATATGTCATTAAAGTTAAGTTCAGACCTGCAACCGTCAATGAGGGATCTGGAGGAGGGGCTGTCCCTGAGTTTGAAGCAAAAATATTGTTTTCAGTCCCAGGGATAAAAGTCAATATCTTTCATGTTGATTCAGGTGAACCAAACGAGGACTTGTTGATGTATCTTGAAGTTTCCTCATATAACCTGACATTTACATCTTTTGAAGGGAAGGTTGAATTTAGCCAAGGGGGAAATGTTGTTTCAACAATGGCAATCAAAAAAAATGCGGGAAATGAAACTAACCAACTAAACTGGTCGAGATTGATCCAATTTGACCAAGAAGGTGCCTATGTTGGAATTTTGAACCTTAAGGTCAATTCAACCAAAGGAGTCATTCCAGTTGGTGAAAGAGTATTGTTTATAGTTGGAAGATCAATTCCCTTTATTTCTGTAAAAGTGAATGACAATAGCAGTGAGATTTTCTCCCTTGAAATCATCGCAGACAATAATGGCACACTGCCATACCTCCTTTCATTGGGTATTGAAATAAGGGATTCAGACACTGGAGAACTGGCTCTTTCTGAATCAATTGCCGATGTTGTTGAAAGAAGGACATCATACATAATACCCGTTGTTGTACCGAAAGAGGGAACATATGACGCGATAATTACAGGTAGTGCAGGAGGAAAGCCAATTGCCAAGATAATCAAACTTGGTCAGGTAGCGCAGACAATTATCGGGAAAGAGCCGCCAAGTAACGCAATCCCGCCTGTTTTCTTATTGGCAGGGACAATTGCGGTCATTGGAGTTCTTGGGTTATCCCTATTATTGAAGATCAGACACAAGAAGGTATCCATTGTAAATTCCATCATTGCGTTGCATTCATTTACAGAAAGTGGAGAGGGATTGTTTACCTATGATATGCAAAATAAGGAGATAGATGAGATGGACTTCAATAGACTCGGCAAGATTGTCTTGGCGATTAATTCTGTAGAAGTGCCTGATTCAAAATTCATTTCCGTGAAATTCGATGACCAAAGCAAGCTGTTTGTCACCTTGATCAATGGACTTGGATTTGCAGTGGAAGTGCCAGTGAAGATGACAATAGACGAGGTTGAGAGTTCGGGTATCTTGCACGGATTGAGGAAAATCGAGGAAGACAGAGGAAACAAACTGAAGAATGGGTTGGTTGATGTTTCTGCAGATTATCTGGAGTATTTGATAGGAGAGACAGAATGATAAAACGTTAAGCTTCTCAGAAAAAATATAAATAACAAAACAGATAAATGCACATGAAACGCCTAGTTTGGGTCGGAAGTATAATTTTGGTGGGGATACTTCTAGTTGGCTTGATACCCAGCTCTGCAATTACTGGGACAGGATCAGCTTCAGGAACCATTACAGGAGCTGTTGACATCAATATCACAGACAGCACCATTTCCATGACAGGGTTGACATTCAGCCAAAGTGGAGATACAGCCACTATTGGAAGCGCAACCCGTTATATTTTTGACAGTGAGAATGATGGTGGTGCAACCAATGACGGTATCACATTCTCAGAGGGAACCACAAATGTAGCGGTCTATTATTATGTCAATACAACATCATTCTCAGCCCCGTCTGGTGTGACTGCTTCAGTATGGGATTGGACATGGTACAAGAAATCAGGAAACACCTACAATCCACAATCATGGAATGGAGTCACCGTAGGTGGTGCATATGGTGCCTATATGGTACAGAACATCACAGCAACAACTGCCTCTTCTGTTACAGGATCGGTTACACCACCGTCCGGAGTAACTGCAACTGGTGAGGGAAGCACAACGGTCACAGTATTGGTTTCTACAGATGGAACAAATTGGCAAGAGACAACAATCACCCTTTACTTTGTCACTGACGGAACCACATTGTATTTTGATGATGACAGTAACATGAATGAGGTTACTGAAACAGGAGTCAACTATTTCTCAGTCACTGCAACAGGAGGACAGGTGTCCATTCTTGGAAATACCTTTGTGTTGACAACTGCAATTCCATCAGGGACAAGCAGTACGTTTTCACTTTACTTCGGATTTTATTCTGATGAATCAGCCAATACAAACGTTGACGGAACCAGTTTCACATATTATATCATACTTGCATTGCCATTCGGACCAGCAGGCACATATTCAGCAACAATGACAATTACAGGTTCCGCAGCATAAAAGTCCATATTTAAAAAAGCAAATACAACAACTTGAAAATACAAATCCAAAACATGAAAAAATTAAATTCGCTAAAAATTGCCCAAAAGTTGATCCAGCATGTTATTTCCCATAATGAAAAAGCTTTTCTTCACATTGTAGCCCGTTTTTGCAGATGTAAAGGCATATGGGACACTCATGCCCAACCAGTCTGACAATTGCTTGGAATACTCTTTCACAAGTTCTTCAGTGACAACTTGCTCGTCAACAAGGTCTATCTTGTTTCCTATGATCATAAGGGGGATTTTCTGGTGGTTAAGGGATTGGTCTAGTTTTTGTAGCCAATTGAAGAGGTTTTGGTAGGTTTCGTATCGAGTCACATCAAAAACAAGGATTGCACCTTTGGCACCCTTATAATAATTCGCGGTAACATTTGAGAATTTTGTCTGACCTGCAATGTCCCATATCTGAAGAATGATTTCATAGTCTTCACTTATCTCTATGGGCACCCGTGCAAAATCAGCCCCAATTGTCATGTCTTGGTTGGGATCGAACTTGTCTTCCGTGATCCGTCGTTTAAGAGAGGTTTTACCAACGGCCCCGTCGCCAAGCAATACCAATTTTGCGATGAACTTTTTCTTCAAGTTATATTCATTTCAAGAATTATTCTATTTAACTTAACTGATTTCATTTTGCAAGTTTTCAAAATTTTGTTGACCAACAGGATTGAACAAAAAACAACTGGAATTCAGAAGGGTTGTTAAAAGGAATTTGAGACTTTCAAGAAAAACACACTTTCCTTAACAGAAATATCTTTGGGATATAAGGAGACTAAAATATATCAATGGTTTTTTTCTTCATAATCTTTGGATTTTTCAGATATTGAAATCCCTGGATGCAACAGTAAAGCTTGTATCTGTGCTTCCAGATGCACTCAATGGACCGACAGAGAGTTTCAATGATCCCTTTATGCCTGCTGTGACATCGACATGTATTGACTTTTCACCCTTGATTGCATTCAAGAAATCAATGGCTATTTTTATCCAAGCATTAAGGTCAATATTGGATGAAGCAACAGTCCACCATAATACTCTGAAGGACTGCTTTGAAGACAAGCTTGTAGAAACGGTAAGGAACAATTTCCTCATTGTATAATATGTCCCATCATAGGTATAGCCTTCTGTTCTGGCACCAACACCCAAAGAATAGTCAAAACCAAAGGTGTATCCAAATAGTTTGATGTTGACACTGGAGTCCAATGATGTAGAGGGTTGAATGATTATTTCATTGGTGTCTCCGATTCTAAAGTAAATGTCTGCCAAAGTAATTGATTGGTCAAACAGGTCAATTGGTGAGATGCCAGGGCATTCCAATGACACTGATGCCTCGACACCCACAGAAACATGGTTGTAGTTCTTTCCGTTTAATGTTGCAGTTCCTTCGTAATCTTTTGAAATGCCCACGTCAAATGCCAAAGTGCAAATACCGATTGAGTACATGACAAGAAGGGCAATAAATTGGATGATTGCATCTATCGCCTTTTCAAGCAGATATTGAAAATCAGGGACATAACCTGAAGATCCAGGATTGGTAATCATCATGGGATCCTTTGGATGGGCAGATCTGCTTAAAATCTCACCTAAAAAGTTGGAGAAGACAAATTGAAGGTAACTCAATACATTATTTGCCAAATATCCAGACTGGATTTGTCCGAGGAAATATGCTAGGCTGATGATTTCAGCAACAAGTGCATCTACCACACCATCGAATGAGGATATCAATTTTGAACCAAGTATGGATTTCGTGACATAATTGTCTGAGTAGCATGCAATCATGTAAACATATTCTGCGGAAGAAACAGCGGCAGTTGAAATTTCTGCCCAAGAAACATTGCCACCAATTGAAATTCCTGTGGGAGAGCCATGTCCAATCACAAACAAATGAGATACCTTGCCAATGTTTTCAATATTGGTAAAGAATACAATTGAGGTTGATGGCATGATTCTTGCCAAATCCATGGCAACCTGTGATGAGAGGTAATCGTTTTGGTCGTAAAGAATGCCGATAATTGGTTCTGTTTGATTGGAATTGACATAAAACAACCCAAATGACGAAACTGAAATTATAACAAGCATGATTATTGCAATAGATTTGTGGTGTTTCATAGCAATTGAAATGGAGAAACTATTGTTTTTATTGCAATCTAGAAACATGCAATTAGGAAATTTTTGGGAAAATCATTTCTACAATATGTTTGAGCATAAAGAATAATGTCAGGATGCATTCACTGTTCGATGCAATTGTTCCAGATTGAAAATATAGGTGGTTGTACCCAAGTGTTTCTTGAACCCCATCCGGGTATTGATTGAAAGCATTGCATCATTGGTTATGTCATTGGCAGTGACAATCACCTTGACCTGAGGATATTTCTTGGTAAACCATAGAAGCATGTGGGACTTCAGGAGCTTACCAAGACCACGACCCCTATATTCCTGTTTTACACCCGTCAAGTTTTGGAATGCCTTTTCAGGCATTGAGGGATGATAGAAAATTTCAGTCAGTCCTGAGATCCGACTATCCTTTTCGCGACTGATTAGCGTGTACCACTTCAGACCTTTCTCTTTTTGCCTTTTTTCCTCAATCCTTCTGCTTTCAGGAGTGACTGTGATCTCACCATCAAATTCACCTAACGGTTGCTGATTCACTGTTTCCTGATATATGTTGCAATACTCCTCAATTATGTCTTCAGGACAGTCTTCAAAGAATTGAAGGGAAATTCCTTCTTTTTCCGCGAATTTTAGACCAGTTGTGTTCCATTCACGAATCAGATCCCAATTGGCATTTTCCAGAACCAATCGATTTTCAGCACCTTCATTTGACTTACGACCTCCAATTTTTTCACAAAAATGATTGCCTGCATCATTTAGGGAATTCCCCATTAATTTTGACAAATCAGACGCGTTTTTTGAAACACTGATAAGCTGTTGAAAAAGTTTCATGCCAATGCCACACCTTCGAAAATCCTTGTGGACGCGAATGTTGAGAAATCCAACATGCTTATTTTTGTCGTAGCCAGGAGCATTTTTTTTCATCCAGCCAATATTGCCAGAGCCTACAATCCTATTTCCATTCCATGCGATGAATTGGGAAACATGATAGTGCGGATGGGGCATTTTAATGTCTTTTCTAATTAATTCCCTTGGCACGGGAGGATCATCAGGGGAAATTTCTGCCTGAAAATCAACCATGAGGTCAATGAATTTGTCCAATACCTCATCAGGGGCATTGATCGGATCAAACTGTTCAATTTTTGCAGATGTCACTGCGCTCATGATTAATAATGAAAAGGTTTCTTTTTTAAAGTACATTAAACGTCAGAGTTAAAGGAACCAAACTTAACATGAAATGATATAAAGACATGGGAAAAAACACCGGAATGAAGTTTAAAATTTGATTGCCACGGACAATGAATTGAAAAGGAATCATGCCTTACATTCAAATATAAAATTAAAAATTTAATCTGTCCTTTTGAATCAAAAATAAATTTTCAGTCACAACCCATTTGTAATTTTTGCATTTCTGTTATCATTTTGTATTTTTTCAATTTTGACCGATTGTCTTATAGTAAAACTTAAATATTTTTTTTCGTACATGCTCATGCAACACAAAAAAAGGTTTGCATTCAAATTGATTGGTATTTTATTGATATCACAACTGGGCTTGTCTTTCGTTTCTGCTATTGACAGTAATATGATTGATAATGAGAAGACAGCCCAGGTTCGGACATTGGGATCTCCAGGAACAGAATTGGTAGATGCCAACTCTGTCTATGAATGTACTGATCCAGCACTGACTTTCATTGGATGTGATTGGTGGATTGATGTCTGGAAAACCAAAAACGTTCAATACCCTGGCTCAATTGTGGTGATGGACGACGGCTTGACGGTCAACCAATGGAAAACATTGGAAAAGGCAAGGACAAACGGTTATTTCGTGGATATCGTGAAATATGTTACGTTGGATGATAATGGCAACGTTCGTTTCTTCGGTTCCAAAGGTGTAGATGATTTGACCAGTGTCACAGATTATGATTTGGGCGGAAGGGGGATGCTAGTTACACATACATATGACGTAATATCCTCCTTGATGACTATTGCAAGAGAGGTTGATGTCATTGTCATCGATATTGCTGTGCCCACAAATCAAACCAGTAATGATGATGGTGGCTTTGATGTCCTTGATGAACGTGCTTGGGATTGGATAATAGACAATATGGACGGATATGGAATAAAAGTGATCAACTTTAGTTTAAAAACCCCGTATCTTTCTTATAATGCCCGTTTCATTAATCGTAAAATCACAACACTCTACCTTAATAATGTCTATATTGCCGCGGGCATTGGAAATTCTGGTGATCAAAACCAAAATTTTCCTATCGTTAATGATTATGTGAGGGCAATAGGCTCAATAGATCATGAGGATAGGGGGGGTTGGGCAAAAGATGCTGGAATCACATATTGGGATCCGAAATACTACTCTTCAAACGGATCATATAGTGGTGGATCGTCTTATGGAATTTTATATTGCCCAAATACAAATACCTTGACTTTATGCTCAAGTTACGGGAGCGATTTGGATCCCAATAAAGGCATAAGTTTTGTTATGCCTGGAAACGGAATTCCACTCCCTTCATTAAATGGTGTTGAAAATCATTCAATCAATCAGTTTGTTTATGGCATTGGGACAAGCTATTCCACCCCCTATTTTTCTGCAACTGTGATGATTGCTGAATACGCATATACAGCAGGTTGGAAATCTGTATCCCCCTCGACGCAAGTGAAGACATTAACAGTTGATGAAATTGATGACCTATTTCGCCAAATTTCCTCAAGGGATACTTGGGATTATCGTTTGGGTTGGGGATTTCTCAACATCCAACAGGTTTATCAATTGTTTTATGAACAAGGGGTTAACGATGCACCATTCGTTCCAGGCGGTGGTGGAGGGTCGATATTTTTCACGAGGTGATGAGATGAGAAAAATATTTGTTATCTTTACTGTTACAGTTCTTCTGCTGAACATCCATGCCACCATGAGTATAGAGGTGGTTAAGCAACTTTTCAGTGAACCTGAAACGTTGGTCGGTCCCACTACCGTGAAGTTGTCCAACGGCAGTCCTTTTTCTCTTAAATTAAGTGATGATGGAAATGAGGATCTGCCATATCGTATCGTCATTTGGAATGTGGTTGGAAGTGGGACTTTTTCTTTTGTTAATTTGTCAAATCGTTCTGAGGTCATCTATCCCTTTGTCTCTAATTACACTAGAGACCTCCAATTCAAGTTGGACGATGCAAACCCAGATAATTATTATTACTTATATAGCCGCAATTTGGAATATTTATTGGTGGTGAACATTTCTTCAAGTGAACAGACTCCATGGGTTATTTATCACCCCACTGTTTTCAAAGATGAGCTTTTCGCCATCTATTATGACGGTCCTGGCAATGCAAAGTTTCAGATGAGGATTGAGAGAAGCAAAAGATATGCCTACCCCTTCCCTGAACAACCGATTTCCCTTCGGTCGGGAGAACATTTCTCATCAATCGGGAAGGTGAACGCCACCCCTGTTTTATCGGTTGACATGAAAAACGTGACAGGTCAAGGAATACTAAGGTTTTTCCTGTTTACCGATTCAAGACAACAGGTCTATTCCGATTACAACAGGTATTTTGAGACCTATGCCAATGCTTCGGTCTACTATAACAAAAAACAGCAATTTTATAGCTATAACATCCCCCACAAGTCGCATGAGCATATAATGGTTTACAAGGAAGTCCAACTCAACGGTAGCGTGGATCTCCTCCCTGTGATTGAATCCTATTCATTTTTGGTAGGTGACGTGTATTTTTCGGGGTTGAAATACCCGATGCCTGACGAAAACCCTGATGAATTCTTGTTTGCCATCTATTTTGAGGGGGGTGGTACCGTCAACTTTAATTTGGAAGTCAAGTATCCTGTCACCACACGTTGGGTCACTGCGTTAGGGAGCTTGAATGACTTGGATACTGTGGAAAAGACAACTGAATCAAAGACGACTCCTTTTCCAACACTCTCCGTTCTTTTGGCAGTCCCTGTAATCTTGATTGGAAAAAAAAGAAGGCAATTCCTTAAACAGAAACTGTGAGGGAGGTGATCAGATGAGAAAAATTCTTGTAGTCTTTACAATTTCAGTCCTTTTACTGAATGTCAATGCTTCCATGGGGATGGAAGTCATGAAACATCTTTTCAGTGACCCAGAAACCGTGATCGGCTCCACTACTGTAAGAGTGTCAGAAGGCAGTCCTTTTTCTTTTAAAATAACCGATGAGGGAAATGAGGATCTCCCATATCGTATCGTCATTTGGAACGCGGTTGGGAATGGCACTTTTTCCATTGTCAACTTGTCAAATCGTTCTGAGGTCATCTATCCTTTTGTCTCTAATTACACTAGGGATCTTCAATTCAAGTTAGACTATGCGAAACCTGATGAACACTACTACATATATAGCCGTAATTATAGTCGCAATTCTGAATATTTGTCAGAATATTTGCTAGTGGTAAACATTTCTTCGAGCGAGCAGGCTCCATGGGTCATTTATCTCCCTGCTTTTGTTAATGATGACCTATTTGCCATTTATTATGATGGATCAGGCAATGCAAAGCTCCAGATGAGGGTTGAGAGAAGCAATAGGTATGCCCATCCGTTCCCTGAGCAACAGCTTTCCCTTCAATCGGGAGAGCATTTCTCTTCCATCGGGAAGGTCAACGCCACTCCTATTCTATCTGTTGACCTCAAAAATGTGATTGGTCAAGGAACTTTGAGGGTTTTCCTGTTCACCGATTCAAGACAACAGGTCTATTCTGATTACAATAGGTATTTTGAGACTTATGCAAACGCTTCCGTCTCCTACAACCAAATGCAACAGTATTATAGCTACAACATCCCTCACCAATCCCATGAGCACATAATGGTTTACAAGGAGGTTCAACTCAACGGTAGCATGGATCTCCTCTCTGTAATTGAATCCTATTCATTTTTGGTAGGTGACGTGTATTTTTCGGGGTTGAAATACCCGATGCCTGACGAAAACCCTGATGAATTCTTGTTTGCCATCTATTTTGAGGGGGGTGGTACCGCCAACTTTAATTTGGAGGTCAAGTATCCCGTCACCACACATTGGGTCGTAGAGTTGGGAAGTTTGAATGATTTGGAACCCGTGGAGAAGACAACTGAATCAAAGACGCCTTTTTCGTTACTATTCCTTTTTATGGCAGTCCCTGTAATCCTGATTGGAAAAAAAAGAAGGCAATTCCTTAAACAGAAACTGTGAGGGATTTCGTCAGATTCATTGACCATTATTGACAACCAATGTAAGTTCTTTGTGAGCATCGATTGGAGGAATACATTTAGGGTTGTGATTTAATCACGTTGTTTGTTTTATTGTGAATATCAAAAAAAACTGGAAAAGGAACAGTGAGCCCAGCCATTTGGAAAAGGTCTAAATAATTCATCCGTATTTCTTTTTCATGCAAAGGAAACGGGATTATGAGACTATATCTCGACATGTAAGGACAGCAATGGGATTTGAGGATCCCGATCTGCTATTGGTGGGGGGACAGGTTGTCAATACTCTGACAGGGGAGATTTACGAGGCGGACATTGCAATCAAAGATGATGTCATTGTCAGGGTTGGGGATGTAAGTGATTTCTTGGGGAAAGGGTTAAGGCAAATTGATTGTTCTGGCACCTATCTAATTCCAGGATTAATTGATTCACACCTCCATACAGAATCATCCTTGCTGACACCTACACATTTCACGGAAGTGGCATTGCCTCGAGGAACGACAACAGTCGTGGTTGATCCACATGAGATAGGAAATGTACTTGGAATCAAGGGGTTGAAGTTGTATCTAGAGGAAACAAAGAAGCTCCCGCTTGAATTCCTGGTGGAAATCCCCAGTTGTGTGCCTGCGGCACCGACATTGGAAACTGGTCCGAACATCATTTCATCTGAGGAATATCCAGAACTTCTCAAGGAAGAGGGGTTTTTTGCACTGGCAGAGATGATGAATTTTCCAGGGGTGATTTACGGTGATGAGGAAGTGATTAAAAAGCTGGCACATGCGGAGGCAATGGGGAAGATTAAGGAAGGGCATGCACCAGGTCTTATTGGCAAGGAATTGCAAGCTTATGTGACAGCAGGGATTTCATCGGACCATGAAAGTTTCACAGTGGATGAGGTGATAGAGAAATTACGATCAGGTTGCAAGATTCAATTGAGAGAGGGGAGTTTTGCAAGAAACCTTCTCGAATTGGCAACTGGGATCAAGGAAAAACTTGGTGATGCAAAGAATCCATGGGATCAGGTGATTATCTGCACAGATGACAAGCATGCCGATGATTTGTTATATGTGGGCCATCTGGATCATTCCTTGAGACTTTTAGTGCAAAAGGTCGGGCTTGATCCAATCACCGCAATCCAGATTTGCACCATCAATCCTGCAAGACATTTAAAACGAGAGGACTTGGGGGCTATTGCCGCAGGCAAGACTGCAAATATTGTCAGGGTCGATAATTTGCATGATTTCAATGTACTGGATGTGATTGCACAAGGCAGGCATGTAGCAAGCAATGGGAAGTTATTGTTGGAACTGGAGGAGCAGGAGTATCCTGCATGGGCATTGAACACAGTCAATCCCAAATTCATCCCGACAAGAGAAGATTTTCATATTGAGGCGCCCATAGAGAATGGATATGTGAATGCACATGTCATAGGTGTGCTGGAGCACTCATTGGTGACAGATCACCTTGTGGAAAAGGTACGAATTAAGAATAA
Source organism: Candidatus Heimdallarchaeota archaeon (assembly GCA_015523565.1). Classification (GTDB taxonomy): domain Archaea; phylum Asgardarchaeota; class Heimdallarchaeia; order Heimdallarchaeales; family Kariarchaeaceae; genus WAKA01. The sequence continues at coordinate 45,628 of WAKA01000193.1, forward strand.
GAGGGTGGTTTTGGAAAAAGGAAAGGATTTGGCATATTACTTCCTGCTTGACAGGCATGGAAAAACCGACCATTTTGCTAAATCACTTGTCAAAGGATTTGGGTTCAAGGGAGATGTTGCTGTTGCATCCACAGTGGCTCATGACAGCCATCAGATATTGATTACCGGCAATTCACCTGAATGCATGGAACTGGCATTGAAAAAGCTGATAGAGAGCAATGGAGGACAAATTATCGTTGCAAAGGAAAATGGAGTCATGGAAACACATGTCTTGCCCCTTCCCTATGCAGGGCTGATGTCCCTTGAAAAGCCAGAGGCAGTTGCAAGGCAGATGCAGAAAATGAAACAGTTTTCAGAAAAGGTATGCACGGGCATTTCCGAACCGTTCATGTCATTGTCATTCATGGCATTGCCAGTCATCCCCAAATTGAAACTTTCAGATTTGGGAGTTGTCGATGTTGACAAGTTTGAGGTAATTGACCTTTTTGCAAAATAAGATGCTTAGGGCTCAATGGTTGCCTCCAAGGGGAGATGATCAGAAATCAGGGTTTTATAGATGACAGAATTGACAACTTGAAATGAAGGATCAAGGAAAATATAATCGATATATAATTTGGGCTTGTTTGCAGGCCATGTAGCAGTGTCATTGGTTGGATTTGCGGTTGCCCAAGCATCGATAAAGCCTTGGTTGGTTATTGTCTTGATTTCGACCCAATCTGGAAATGAATTGAAATCACCCACAAGAATTGTAGGGTTTTGTGCCTGTTTCATGATGTCCAACAGGAATTCAACCTGCTTGACACGTTCAGGGTTGGATTTGTCCTCATAAACATGTGACAGGTGAGTGGTATAGAAATCTATGGAATATGAGTCATTGATCTTGATTGTTGCATGAACCAAAGTTCTGAAAAGGACAATCCTTGGTTTAAGGACAAAGCTTTCACTGAAGGTGATTGGATATTTTGAGAAGATTCCATTGAACAAACCGCCATTATGGACATTACTGAACGCATGGTATTTGTATCCCATTTTTTCCATCTCGAAAGTGAGCAATGATGCAAAATCGCCACCAGTGTTCAGAATGAAATCATGGCTTAATTCTTCAAATCCTACGATATCAATCCCTTTTGAGGCAACAAACTTGGCAATGCGGGCAGGATCGAAGACATTGTCCATTCCAATCCCATAATGCAGATTGTATGTCATTATTTTCAATGATGAACCTGTGGGTTGAGGTTCCGTGTTTGCTTGCAGATCAGACAAGTATAGATAGCCAAGCATCGGGACAAAGAGTAGGGTAACTAGAAGCACCAATACAAGATTTCCTTTGATATCGCGTTTCATGCCTGCACCTCCATGACCAACCCATTTTTCAGGCTAAACCCTGCCAAAATGAGGCAATAGATGTTGAGAATTATTGGATAATTGTACAGCAATTGAAGCATGATGAACAACAGGAACAGGAACAATCCAAGGAATGAGCCATTCACAACACTTGTGGATTGGGAATTGTTATTGGAATTGAAATAGTTCATGATGGATACTGACCAAAGCAGGAAATATGTCAGGAAATATGAAAGAACCAAAAGAAAATTGCTTTTGCCAGTATAGTAGATCAGAGGCATGACAGTCAATGCAAAAAGAATGGAAATGGCATACCGCAGAACCATGTTTCTTGAGTAATAAAGGAAGGGTACAATGGTGGGCAAAAGCAAAGAGGAAACGACCAATATTGTAACGCCGAAAGTGTAAGGGACTGAAAAAAGATTGACAATGATACCAGGATTTGTGAAATATGAAAGGTAAAGTAGCAATGCCAAAAACAGATTTAAGCCTGTAGTGAAGGAATAGTTTCCTTTTTTGGGCAGAGAGTCCAAAGACTTTGCAAAATAAACCAAAATCCCAAGAAAAACAAGGAGATAGACGAACTGCACAATGTCAAAGTGATATGTAAGGTCAAAGCCAAATGAAGCAAGCTTCAAGAGCAAATCCAAGGCAGGAACAAATGTCAGGGCCATTACCATCTCGTATTTTGAGAGAAGAGAGGTTTCATGGAATAGGGAAACCACCAATAATGAGCAGAGACCCATGATTATTGCCAAGAACAGTTGGATTGCACCGTTTGACACAAAGACCAAGGCAATTCTTGAAATTGCCACGCCACTGACAAGCAGGATTGCAGGTCGATATTGCAGATCCACGAACCTTGCAGTCAATGGGGCAAGCAATAGGGCGAACCCAAGCAGAATCAGCACATACAATGGTACGTATTCATAGTAATTTGCAACAAGAACCGCAACAATCAGCCTTGCCGCTTGCAAAAAGAACACGATACCCAATGCAAGAACACCCATCCCCTTAAGGTTCATGTCAAGGGGAAAGCTAGTTTGCATGCCTTCTTTTACGGATGTTTCCATGAAGGAAATAGGTAAGACCCCTTTAAAATTCTAATTGGGATTCTTTTTGATTTATAGAAATCTTTGCCAATGAATTGTGCGAATTTTACTTGATTGTCTGCAACAGCTTCATGCCAACCTTATATCCAGACAAAGAGGCTTGAATTACGGATGGGGCAAATTTCACCTCGACACCAGAACCAGCCATGTAAAGCCTGTCTGTAAGTTTTGGCGGAAATACGGGAAAATCGATGGTTGGCGCAAGGTTGGTTGTTGTGCCTGCATCATTGTAATATTTGACAAAAGAGGGAGGGGACTGATATCCAAGGAATCTTGACTTTTCCTTGAAATCAGGAAGGAAATGGGCATATTCCGTCTCAGCAAACTTTCGCATTTGCATGACATCATTCTCGGTGATATTGGGGGGAGTTACAAACCAAAAGCTGACAGGATATGCACCGTCATTGACTAGCGTCTTGTCAACCAAGGCAGGAAAGTGAATATAGCACCCCTTCACTTCCAGCTTCCCAGCCATGGCAGATGTCATGATGGAATTGACTTCGGCAATGGAATCAACAGGATAGTAATTGAGCAGGGGAGCTCTCCCCTTGTAATTTGCGGGTGCATCCCCCTCATATGCATAAAGGAGGTGCGTCGTTTGAATGCTGGGACGCGTCCGTTTCAACAATTTCCTCGCTTGCTTGATTTGTTTGGATTTGCCTCTGATTGAATTCAAGGTATGGGGTACACCCATTGCAGAGACGACATAGTCTGCCTCAAACTTCCCTTCAGATGTCATAACCTCGACAGACTTTCGTTTCGGAGCAATCTCCGTAACCTTTTGGTTGAGGAAAAGCTGCACACCATTTCCTTTTGCCCTTTCCCATAGCTTTTGCGTGATTTGGCTCGTGCTTCCAACAGGATATTTGAAATTATGCGCATATTCCAACAGTTTCAAGGTGATTGCGGCGGCCATGTTTGTGGGCAAGCCCGCATCAATCGAGCCACTTGACAGGAACAATTGGAGTTTCGGATCCACATCTATCTCCTTGAGAAACTGTTCGATAGATTTTGTTTCAAAATCGTGAATATGGGTCAGAAACATGATCAAGTTCCAGATAGGAGAATACCATTGTTTGCCGGTTATGCGGAGCAGATCCTCAAGAGCCGTCAATGAGATGTCAATCCTCAATGGAAGCCGCTCCCTAGTCGAGATGATGTCCCAAGTAATGTCCAAGACGTCTATTTTGACATCAAGCTTGTGATGGAGGAAGTCAATGAAGTATGGGGTTAGCAATGTGGCACCAATATCAAAGTTGAAGCCCTCCACCTCTACCGCCTGAACCCTTCCGCCAACTGAGGGGGCTTGGTCAATCATGGTAACGTCATGGTCTTTTGACAATTTCAATGCGGTTACAAGCCCACCCACCCCAGTCCCAAGAATTATTACATGAGCCATAACCAAAATTCTCAATCAATGCTATAACCTTTTTGTGAAAAAAGAAAATAGAAACCATTTTTGCCTAATCGATTTCTTGCTTAACCAATTTGGTCAAGCCAATGGCAATCAAAAACCAGATGGAGGCAAGAAAAAGGACAATTGGCACAGCAAAGTTATCCAGAAGGAAGCCTGTGTAGAGAGGCCCTATCACAATCAATCCCAGGTTGCTGACAGAGGCAAATATGGCAAACATGGTTGCGGCAACCTCAGTGGGTGAATATTCCATTGTAAGTTTGCTGTAAACTGCTACACTGCCCGTCAGGAGAAAGCCAAGAACAAAGAAAAAAATGGTGTAGAAAATATTGCCTTTGAGGAAAATGAAAAGAAGGGACCAGAAAAATGCACTCAACATTAGTACGTTTAAAACAAGCTTGGGTTCCTTGTCCTTGAAAAGTGCCATTACCAAGGCTCCAATTACGTTTCCCACGTAATACACCAGGGTATAGGACTTAATCGCATCATCGCTTATGTCAAGGTTGTCAAGAATTACACTTGCAAAACTGAACATGACTTGGCTACTGCCTATCGCAAAACCAAGCAACAAGACATATTTGACAGAGGGGGCTTCAAAAGCTATTTTTAATCCCCTCCTCAAATCAAGCTGGATTCCTTGGTACTTTGGCTCACGCAATGCAAGTGACGAGAATGTCGTGATAAAGTACACAATTGCGGCCAAGAGAAGAGGGGTTTGAAAATCTGCTTGATTCAATGCGATCGGCAACGCAAGAGCCGCCGCCAAAATCTGCCCCATTGCTCGACCGCCCCAAGCCGCGCTTTGCATAACCTGCTGGTGCTCTTTGGGCGTAATATCAACAACAAATCCATCCAAGGTGGCATCGGAAAATGCTGCAATGCTGGAAACAACAACCAAGACAATCAGATATGTGCCATTGAATTCAGTGAACTGAGAAAGGAGAACCCAAAGTGCACCTCCCAATACTGAACACAGGAACAGATATGGTCTTCGTCTTCCTTTGCCAAAAAGCCGCACCTTATCTGTAATTGCCGCAAAGAAGAATTTCAGGAACCAAGGAAGACCAGCAAGGGAAACAATGCCGCCCGCCTCTGTTTCACTCATCCCCAACCCTCGTGTCAAAAAGAGAGGGACGACAAGCAGAATTGTGGTCAGACTAAATCCTTCCCCAAAATAGAAGAAGAATTGTATGAATGGGATATAATCTTTCCAAGGAATTTCAGCTTCCATTAGTTGTCAATCAGCATAGCGGATATAATTTTTTGTTTGAAAAAAAATGGGAATTATTGTGACAAGAAGCTATTATGGTGGAACCTATGAAGATCTCCATGTTTTTGGGAGTGAAGGGGTGGATGATTTAAGTGATATTGACGACGCAGATCCCAGTATCTATGACAGGACTGCCTATAGAGATGTAGATAAAGCACACTCCCTGATGGTATTGTCTGCCCTGATGACTGTAGCACGGAACGTAAAGGTGGTATTTGTCAAATTGGACATAAAATTTGATGCAGACCCAACAGGAGATGGAGGATTTGCATTAAATGATGAAGAAATGTATGAATGGATAATCAACAACACCAAGAAATATAACATCAAGGTGATGACTACGAGTTTTGATAAATTTGGAATATTTATCAACAATTTCGGAGGTATAGCAGATAAAGGTGTTTATATGATGGCCGCAATCGGAAATGATGGACTGATAAAGAATTCAGATCCTCAGTCTGATTACTATTTTCCAACCTACCTTGATCAAGTGCATGGTATCGGATCTATTGATCATGAAGACCGTGGTGCCGTAAAGATTGTTGATTATATCAACGGCATCCCAATCAAAGAATATATTCCAGACTACTACTCAGAAAAGGGGCATATAGTGGAGGGTCACTTTTTGGTCAAATCTATTGTGAACAAGAAAATGGGGAAGTAAACGAAACTCTCTGTTCATCTTATGGTCCCGATGAGGAGAGGGGAATCTCTTATGTCATGCCTGGCAACGGAATTCCGCTTCTGGTTTCTAAAGACGACGATCCCGCAATCGGTTTCAAATACTCACTCGGCACAAGCTTTTCGGCACCACTGTTTGCTGGAATTGTACTGATTGCACTCTATGCGTTCAGTCAAGGGTGGAAATCAAAAACCAATAAGGCAGTTGAATACCCCGATGTCGCGCAAATCGATCAGATTTTAAGGAAGGTATCATCTAGGTCATCATGGAACATCAGGCTGGGATGGGGATATGTCACAATCCCCGACCTCTACGAATACGCGTTCACGTTGGGTCAGTCCTCGGTTCCCACTGGCGGAGGTACATATGGGAGACGGTTACTCTGAGGTGATTTATCGATGGGAAATAAAAAGACGTTCATCATATTGATTATGCTGGTGCTTTCAATGAACTCCATGGTGGGGGCTTTTGTTGAAAAATATCCTTTGGTGCCTGAAACCAAGGGACAGGCAAGCTATGGGTTCCCCCAAGTGATCAGTGTGGACTCCACTGCCTTCAGGTATTTCCTGAAAGATTATTATTACGAGCCACCAGCTTTGTTGACATTAACCAACATCTCGGTCAGTGGCGTGTTCAGGTTTGTGATATTCTACAATGAAACTGATCCGATCCCTGCATCCTTCGATGAGGTAGTCGAGACATATGATTCTTATTATCATCTCATAGACCCATACGAGGTATTGAATACATCCTACATGAGGAATGCATCTTACATAAGTTTTGCAGATTGGGATGTGCTTTTTGCGTCTCCAGGAAACCTCAGTAACAAGGTTGAAGTGTTGTCCCTTAATTTGACAATGTCGAGCGTTCAAATAGAGTTGGGCTTATTGTATGAAAAAGTGCGTGTTGCAATTTACTATGAAGGGGACGGGGTTACAACCTTCAACTACCGTGTGGATCAACTGGACAGGTTCGCCTACTTGATCAAGGGGAACACATACGAGATCGATTCTGGAGGATATCTGGATCTTCCGATGACCATGGAGCTCAAGTCATTCGTCGTGACCAACCTGACAGCCATAAAGGCAAAGGGCACATTGACCGTCGTCATCCTTTCCAACATAAATGAAGAGGTGAAGGACAACTATTGGAGCTATTTTTGGTCATACAAGAAGGGATACAACGCAGTTGAAAACAAAGACATCTACTACAAGAAAGTTGACAAGGATCATAGGGACGAACTGCATTTCTTTCAGTTCAATGTCGATCAAGAGTTGGACAGGGCGAGTGCAAAAGCGTACATCCAGTCAGGACAGGTGGCTGCCTCAAAGTATCTCGGCTATGAGCCTGATGACAACCCGATGGATTTCCGGTTGCTCATCTACTATTCTGGTACGGGGAAAGCCTCTTTCACGCTGGACGTGTACCAGTACCCGACAAGCTTTATAATTGTCGATGGTGCTGGTGACGGTTCTGCTAGTACCAAGGAAAATTCGCAGTTTCCCCTTTGGTTTGTCTGGTTTGCAATGTTGGCACTTCCAGCAATTCAGCACTTCAAGAGACGCATAAAGAAATAAGACCGTTACAACCTACAGAAAACGAGAACTGGAAATATAAGACAAGCAATTAAGGCATATATTTTGTTTGATTAGAATTTGTAGGGGAATTTTTATGGGGTAATGTTGACAGAAACACGTCAAATATATGAGATCTAGAGAAATGAAATTTGTGAGCATTGAATACAAAACCTTTGCAGGGGAGAAATATATCAGGACAGGTGGGGGTGTGAAGCTGAGGGTACTTCAATTCGGAGATGCGGGAAAACCTCATGTCCTGTTTCTTCCAGGATGGGTCACAAGGCTTGAAACAAATTACCCCATCATTGAACAGCTTGTTGAAAACGGATACTGCGTTGATTATGTGGAAACAAGGGACAAGAAATCATCAATCATTCCCGTAGAAAAAATGAAGCCTGAATATTTTACGATAGGAGAATCTGCAAAGGATGTTGAAATGCTCGTTGAAGGTCTTGGACTGCTTGACAAGGATTATTTCATGCTGACATCGTCCTATGGGGGAGTAATTGCATCTCATTTTATCAGGAATAATCAGGAAAACGAAAGCATACTCCCTAGGAAGATTATTTTCATGGTTCCTGCCTTGGAGATAAAGGCATCATTCTGGATGAAGATAGCCATAAGAACACCTGTTTTCCTTCATAAGCCTGCCATCTGGCTCTTTGAGAAATATATGAAGTGGAAATTTGCGCATCCGGATGAACCTGAGGAACACTATAAATTCAAATCCCAGCTATATGACTTTGAGATACGAAAAGTGCAACTCACTGCCATTGGAATTGACAAGTATGGGGGAAAGATGTTCCCGATCAAAAATTTTGATGGGAGATGCCTAGTTGTAGCCGCCACAAGGGATCTTCTTCATCCTATTGAAGAAATGGTTGCCTTTGCAGAAAGCATTGGCGCAGAGTTTGTTGATCTGCTGTCAAACAAATACACACATGGGCACGTTGGGGGAGAGCTTGCGGCTCGGTTCTTTCAGGGTCGTTCATTTGCGGATTTGGTTGAAGAAATCCACAATAATTGACAAAACACATATCAAGAGGAAATTGATTTTTAGGATATGGAATTCCGCAAAGCCATTCTCAGGGAAGTACCTGATAGCTACAGAAGCTGTCTTTCAACGCATCCAATGCATGGAAATGTCAATGTCGAAAAGGCAAGGGAGCAACACAGGCAATACAGAAATGCCTTGGAAGAACTGGGGGTTGAAACAATCCTGCTACCCAAATTGAATGAATTTCCAGATTCCTGTTTTGTGGAGGACAATGCGATTCTTCTTGGGAAACGTGCATTTATTACAAGAATGGGGGCATCTTCCAGAAGTGAGGAGACCAAGGCCATTGTTGATACATTGATGGAATTTTTTGAAATCAGGGATTGCCAAGCGCCAGGGACAATAGAGGGAGGAGATGTAATTACGTTGCAGGACAGGATGATTGCAGGCCTTAGCCAAAGGACGAACATGGATGGGGTCAGGCAGGCTGAGGAATGGTTGCAAAGAAAGTTCGATACGATTGAGGCAAGAGACATCATGCATTTGAAAAGCTATGTGACATTTGTTGGTGAGGACACATTTGTCTCGACTGAAAGGTTTGCAGACCATCCTACCCTTCAAGGCTCAAAGGTCATTGTGGTTCCGAAAGACGAGGAATATGGGGCAAATACATTGGAAGTGAATGGGGTTGTACTTCTATCCAGCAATGCACCAAATCTCAAAAAGGAACTTAAGGCAGAGGGGTTTGAAACAGAAACTCTTGAAATGACTCAGTTCGAGTATTGCGATGGTGCCTTGACCTGCCTATCACTTAGATTTTAGCTTTTTCTTGCGGAAACGGGAAAGCAGTGCCATTGGGATGACAACTAGAACTGGAAGATATCGTATTCCCGCAGATCGTGAGGCGGTTTGGGTAACTGTAACATTCTGTGTCGTCGTTGTGGTTTGGGTGATGGTCTGCTGAACCGTCGTGGTATTCCAGAGTTGTTCCGTTGTTGTAATGGTGATGCCCGTATTCGGAATGGGCAATGCTATAGAGACAGGAAGGCTTAGTGAAGATTCACCTGCGGAATTGACCGCGGTAACGGCATAGGAATACTGGATATTCGGAACAACAGATACGTCAAGATAGGTTGTGGCATTTGATTGACCGATCAATTCATATCCGACCCCATCATCCTTGTAAATATTGTAGTACAGGATCGAGGCACCGCCAGTGGCTGATGGCGGATCCCAGAACAAGAAAACACTGCCGTTGGAATTTATTGCAATCAAGGATTGGGGAGGGCTGGGGGGAACTGATGGAATTGTAACAATGACAACATTGGAGTTGCCGCTTTCCACAATCCCATTGTATGACCTAACGAAATATGAATAAGAGACCCCAAATTCGATATTTCCGTCAAAAAAGGATGACTGAACCGAAGTGCCGATTTGAGCAAAACCAGTACCGTCTGATCGAAAGATTCTATATTCCTGTATTGGAGACCCACCATCATAGCTTGGCGGTAGCCACTGTAAAAGCACGCCAGATGAATTTGATGTTGCCGTCAGGGACATGGGCACTGGAGTATACAAACCACCGTCCTTGATTTCCCATCCATAGGTCTGGATTATGGATTGCCTACCAAGGAAACCAACAGTTGAGTATTTTGCATCCCCCACACCAAAAGTCACGTTGGACTGCAAAGCCAGACCGCGCCATCCCGTTAACAGATCATCATAGTTTTGGGGCGAAATTGAAGTGTCATTCAGCATGTCATCCATCGAAACAACGAGAGAAACATTCCAAGAACCAAGGGGCTGGTCAAAAGCAAGCGCACCAAAAAACATGGAGGACATGTCCGTAACGGATGAGGTATCCCAAGTTCCCAAGGGTTGGTTGAATGAGCTGGCTCCGTAAAACATGAAAGACATGTCAGAGACTTTTGAGACGTCCCATTGATCCAAGGGCTGATTGAAGGAGACGGCACCTGCAAACATCGAACGCGTTTTTACTGTATTTGACATGTCCCATGAATTTAGGCTTTGGTTGAATGCAGATGCACCATTGAACAACAGGCTCATGTCACTTATTTTTGAGACATTCCAGTTGTCCAAAGGCTGATTGAATGAGGAGGCTCCAGAAAACATGTAACGGATGGAAATCACATTGGAAGTGTCCCATGTGTTGAGGGAATGATTGAAGGACTGTGCATACTGAAACATGCCCTCCATAAAAGAAACAGAGGAAACATCCCAGTTTTCCAAAGGTTGGTCAAAGGCACTTGCATAGGCAAACATTTGCGTCATTTGTGCAACGGACGAGACATCCCATGACGACAAATCCTGATTGAAGGAGCTCGCAGAGAAAAACATGTATTTCATGGATGTAACTGAAGAAGTATTCCAAGACCCAATAGGCTGATTGAATGAACTTGCCCCTTGGAACATTCCCTCCATTGATGTGACCGAAGATGTATCCCATGAGGAAATTGATTGATTGAAGGAGGACGTATCGGCGAACATATACATCATAGAGGTAACAGAAGAGGTATTCCATGCCCCAATAGGCTGATTGAATGTGGTGGCACCTCGAAACATGGAATCCATGTTAGTGATGGTGGATGTGTCCCATGAGTTCATGCTACCTTGGTCTCCCAAGCTTTTGGCATTCTGAAAAGCACTTTCCAAGGTGGTGGTATTCGAAAGGTCAGGAGAGTCTGTAGCGGTTAGCACCATGTTTTCAGCACCATAGAAATAACCGCCGCCATTTCCCAGCCCAATGTTTCCCCACTGTTTCAATTCAACAATGAGAAGCCTATCCCCTGCGTTGTTGAAGTTCCAACCAACCAAGACACCATCAATGACAACCGTATAAACACCAGCAGTTGAATAGGTATGGGTAGCCTGTGTCCAGCTTGTGATTGTCTCGTTTGTACCATCACCCCAATCAATTGAGAAGTTGTATGTACCTGTACTTAACAAAGGAAGTGTGATACTTTTTCCTGAGGCACTAACCTTTGTAGTGTCCCATACAGTTACAAAAGCAGATTGGGGATAGGTTGTCAATATCTTCTGTGGGGGTTTCGTCATTGCAAGGGATGATGCAGGAACAAGCATCACCGCAACGATCAATAATCCTGTCAAGATGATTTTTGGATGCACAATATTTACCTGTTGAAAAAATATTAAAACATTGGCAATTGAATGACACATTAACCTTTCCAAAGGCGATACAGATAGGAGGCATCATTTAAATTATAGTGGCATTGCAATCTTTTGTTGTGCAAATATTGCCAACCTGTAAGAGTTTGATATTACCAACCTGTAAGAGTTTGATATTACCAACCTGTAAGAATTTGATATTACCACCCTGCAAGAGTTTGATATTACCAACCTGCAAGAGTTTGATATTACCAACCTGCAAGAGTTTGAATATCAATTTGCCATGTCCACAATAAAGTACTTTTGAAAATGATCAATCAGGAAAGGCTTGAAAAATGATTTATACTCTTCCTGTGAGGGAAGCCTTCCCTTGAATTTTTCAAAAAAACCGTTGGATATCACGTCAGCCATGAACATTTGCATTTCTGTCCTTAATTCGTTGGTTTCCCGATCCGCAATGAGCAATAGAGACAATCCGTTTTCATTCTCTATCAGAACAGTCTGGGATCCATGCTGGATTTGCTTCATTTCCTCCGATGTTTTGAGGGTTTCTTTCATTGAAGATGAGACAGCGGATACAAGTGCAGAGAGCATCATTTGGCCTGATTGGGAAAATATGGTTGTAGAAATCCCCTCTTGGATTTTTTTGCTGGACTGGGAGAATATCAAAGTCCCATCCAATATCACTAAGATAACATCAACTGTAGGACGGAAGGTCAAGTCGCAATATTTCAGAAAGGTGTTGGCACAGTCAAGTATCTGGGCTTTTGATAGCTTGTTTGTTTTCAACAGTTCTAAAACCTCAACAATTTCCATGTCCTCACGGGTGATGTTTTGGTTTCTGGAGAACAATGAGATGATCTTGTCCAGAATGTGATGCATTTCAGGAGTTATTCTTTTCTTGGACTGAATGATAATGGACATTGCCCTTATTGCATTGACAATGAAGTTTTTTGATGCCATATAGTTGGATTGCCAACTTAAGGCTTCGGCTCCGTTCAAATATGCATGAGCCAGCCTATACCCTGAAAATTCCAGAATTCTTTCGTAGGCGATTTCCCATGACATGTTGGCATTGTTCTTTGCGATTGAGCGACCAATAACGGAGAGTTCGAAAACCTCAGAAGTTTCCTCCAAAATCTCAAACAATTCCACTGCATCATATATTCCCCATAATTGAAGGGCGGGATCAATCTGGAATGTCTTGCCAATTGAGATCATGCTTTTGTAAAGGTCTATTGCAGTTTGATAGATTTTTTTCTCGGCAAACAGTTTTGCCATGAAAATTAGGATATGATAAAGCTTGGAATAAAGAGCCAAGGGCAAGTGGGTTTCTGAAAGCAGTTGATTGATGTAATCCTTTACCACTGCCAATATCTGAAAAAGAAATGCATCATCCTTGCAATTCTTGATGGCAAATTCAATAAGATTGAGTTTTAGGTCCAAATCCAACCAATCAAAACTTGTGGTGCAGATTTCGGTAGTGAAATCAAGAAGTGATGCACCCGATCCATCAGAAATTATTTGATTCAACGTATTGACAAGCTCAGTTCTTTTGGCATCAGGATCAGAATTGTGTGCATCAATGTCCGAAATAATCTTAAAACCAACCTCCATCTATTATGACTAAAGTTTGTTTTGCAACTCTTAAATTTTTTGAGATGCAAGCCAAATTTTGGAAAAGAAGGAGGAGGTTCTATACTAACTCCAATCCCATCCAGATCTATACAACCATTTGAGGCAGAAATTCAAAACAGTTTGTTTTCATTGCCAGCAACGACCCATTCTAGACTATTCGTAATATGCAATCCTTGCAAAGGAACTTGTCGGCAAAACTTTTTTATAATAGTCATGCGCAAAATAATATGCATCTATCGAAGGGGAGGGTGCCCCTTGAAAATCATGAACATAGGAATTGTCAAGAATAAATTCGCCCCATGCATTTCTGTTGAGACCAAAGCGTCAAAATTGTTCCTGGATTGTGGCAAAATACAGAAAAACACACCCAGCATTCCGAATTTTGATGCTTTGGATGCTAAAATATCGGATTATGACATGATCTTTGTCAGTCACCTTCATTGGGATCATTTCGGGGGCGTCCAATACCTATGGGAAAACGGATTTGAAGGACAAATCATAGTCAGCAGGGAAACTGGTCATATTCTGAAAAGTTGGATTCAAAATGGGGATATGGGGATATCAAGGGAATACGGCTCATGGATTTCCCGACATCTACGGGTTCTGAATTATTTTGAAAGGACAGAATGCATAAGGAAGCTAGAATTGACCCTATTTCCCTCTTGGCATTCAATTGGTGCAGCAATGCTTCATTTGGAAGATTTACAAAGTGGACACACACTGCTCTATACAGGGGACATGGGATTGGGGGATGAAGCCACCACTCGCATGATCAATGACAGAATAGAGCTAGTGATTTTTGATGGGAGTCTTTTTCAACTCAAGAAATCCAATGACCAACACCAAATTTTGCTCAAGCTGGGAAAGATCGTTGCCTCTGTCTTGAACTCATATATGAGTGTGGTTTTCCCCTTGTTCAAACTTCCATCCTTGATTCTTGTAAGATATTTCTCAGAAATGCTTCGTGCAGGACAGTTCAATCCCATGACAAGGATATACCTTGACAAGGGATTTTTTGGCAGTGACTTGCCCATTTTTCCTGAAAATGTCAAAATTGTGAAAGACATGAAAACAATAGGTTCCCCTGCCATAATCTTCACCATTGACAAAGATGTGGAGATTCCGAACAGTATTACCATTTTTACCGCTTTTGGGAACAATGGCGATGATTTGGAGAATTTCTATATCAGCAAGGAATTCATTGATTGGGGAGATCACAAGGGTAAATCATTCAAATTCCCATTCACCAATCATTTCACAAGACACCAAGGGAAGGAATTCTTCAGCAATATATCATGCAGAATTGCAGTTCCTTTCTTTTCAACAGACTATGGGATGTCCAACCACTTGAAGAGTTGGTGGGAAAGGGAAATTTCCAATGGAGCCAATGAACCAACCTTCCAGATGTTTGGAGAAAATCCAATAATGCTATGATGTGATACAAATGTTTGAGATAATAGAAAACATCAGAAATGACTTGGAAAATTCACCTGAAATCGTCAAAGACAAAAATAGAAATGACATGAAGCTTGCGGAGGCTATAATAAAAGATTCAATGACGTATCCGCCAAGATTGCTTCCTGATGTGGATGAAATGACAATATTGAATAGACTTAGGCAATCAAAGCTTGCAAAGCCAGTTTACAGAAGATATTGGATCAATCTTTCAGAGAACCTATGTGAAAGAATCCTTGGATTGAATGACGATTTGATGTGGATACGGGAAAACAAAAAGAAATTGCTGGATCTTGGAAAAACGGACTTGACTGCAAAAATATTCTGGTTGGTGCTATTGAAGATCATTGAGTCCAATGAAGAACAACTTCCATGGGATGAAACATTGGTACATTCATTGCAATTGTTGAGTCCAAGATTTAGGGCGAGACATTTCAGGCAGATTGTCAAGGAAAGCGAGATGATACTTTATGGGGCAAATATAACCGCAAAACGAACAACGGAGGATGCTGCATCATTACTTCAGTATCTCGAAACCCTGATCAATACCGACATTTCCTCACAGGAAGAGTTAGAAGATCTCAAGTCAGGATTGTCAAGGATGCACGAGACACTGACATCCATTTTCCAGTCCTTCATCGAAGAGCTTGACCTTGTGAAAAACCTGTCGGTCAGAAACTTCATCTCGACAATGAACACAGAAAATTCAGGATTTTTATTGGATATGGTCTTCCGAGCCCTTTCCTCACCAGAACAGGGCTTGGAAACGGAATTTGTCCAGCTTTTTGGACAATTCCTCAGAATGAATGAAATAAACCCCATCTTTCCTCTTGGAAGGATGCAGATGGAAAAGTCTCAATTGCCAATGATTGACTACATAGGAAGTCCATTCGATGGCGATGATGAGAAAAAACTAGTGGAAATTTCCGCTCCGGGGTGGAGGTATAAGGATCATATTATCTCCAAAGCCCGGGCAGTGGAGGTAATAGAAAATGAGCAATAAGATATTTTATGGAATAGATCTGGGTACAACCAATTCATCGATCTCATTCGCTGTTGAGGATGAGAGCAAAGGGAAAATCAACGTCAACACAATACCCCTGAAACTGTTGGATGTTGATGGTTCATTGAAGACTACTGACCTCTTGCCTTCCTTTTTTTACAAGGACGGCAATGTAGAGTACGTCGGCGAATATGCAAAAGGGAAAAGGCAAACCTCCCCAAACAATGTCATACAATCCGTGAAGATTGACATGGGAAGTGAAAAGAAGTATTTCATTGCAGGAGAAGAATTCACCCCTGTCGAAATCTCTGCGAAATTCCTGTCTGAGCTGAAAAGACAGGCTAAAACATCCACAAGGCTCGAAGTCAAGGAGGCAATCATCGCCGTTCCCGCAAACTTTGACCACCAAATGAGGCGGGCAACATTGGAAGCCGCAAAAAGGGCAGGATTTGAGGTGTTGGAAAGTGACGGTACTTTCAAGCAGGATGTCCTCATTGATGAACCACATGCCGTCCTCTATGATTTGCTTCATAGGCAACAAAGCGGGGAGTTCCCAAAACCGCTGATCCCTGAAGACAGGGAATCCGTGGTGCTTGTCTATGACTTCGGAGGAGGGACACTCGATGTCAGCATGTACACCGTAAGTGTACGTAAGGACAAACTCCTTGATGTCAAGCCCATTGCAATCGGCAGATATACTGAAATCGGCGGAGACAGTTTTGATATCCGCGTACGTGACTGGATAAAGGAGGAATTCCTCAAGGAGAACCCAAACATAAAATGGGAGAACCTGAGTGATTACAAGAAAGTGGAATTCCTCACTCGTGCATTGATTGCCGCAGAACAGGCAAAATATGAGCTTGTTCGATTGGAACAGGGAGTCAATCTGTCAGGATCCGCATGGGGGGCAATCATTGGGTCGACTGAACCCACTGCAATGCTTTCAACAGGTTTCCTTGTCGGAAACAAGACATTCTCAAGAAACATCACCAAAGAAGATTACAAGGAAATTGTCAAGAATCTGCTTGGTTTGGACTTCGACTATAATGACCACGAATCACTTGGCATATTCCGAAGCAAAGAGGAGAAAAACAACATCGTGTTTCCTGTCCTTGATGTTTTGAACAAGGCTTCAAAGAAATTGGGGGAGGTGCCACCAATAGACTTAGTTCTGTGCTCCGGTGGAATGACAAACTTCTCAATAATCAGGGAAAGGATCAAGGAATTGTTGAATATTGAACCTTTTCAAATCTCAGATCCAGAAAAGGCAGTGTCAAGGGGGGCGGCAATTTATGGGGTCTATAGGTCAAAAGGAATAATGAACGTCACCACACTTGCGGAGACGCTATCATTAGAAATCGAGGGAGGCTTTACCACAATCCTTGCAGAGGCGGGGATAGCATTGCCATACAAGCACGAAGTTGAAGAGTTTTTTGTCATCCCAAAATCAGGTACGCAACAGATTGCACTTCCAATCTATAAGGGGGAGGAAGAAAGGGCAAGTGAAAACATAAAACTGAAATCATTCATATTTGACCTTGACAAACCGTATCCAAAAGGAACAAGGATTTCAATCGAGGTTGACGTAGACAGGAACAAAATCGTCACACTGCGGGCATGGATAACAGAAAATCCAAACGTGAAATTTGAAGGCGTGATCAAGCCAGAGGATAGCAAGGATATAGGCTTACAGAAACAGCAAAGCAAAGAGAAACAACCTGTCAAGAATGAGGAAGGGATACAAATAAAATACCCGCCAATAGATGTTGAGGCTGTGCTGAACAAATACTTGGCAATTACGGACAGAAACACGGAGGCTGGATTGAGGGAATTGGAAACAAAACTGGCAAACGCACCCAACGGAAAGGATGCAATTCCTAAACTCTGGAAAAAATACAACAGCAATAATGTCACCAATGCAGGTCTGAAAAGGATTCCCATGCTAATGTCCAAGATATACAAAAAGCATCCCAATGAACCGTTCAAAAAGGAGTTTTCAGAAAAAATCTGCAAGATCTTGAACTCTGACATGCTCCTTTTGTCACAACGCATGCAAGACGAACTGTTCGGTGCCATATGGGCAGTCGCGGAACTGGAAATAAGAAAAGCATTGCCTGCATTAAGAAGACTGATTAGGCAAAAAATGATCCGAAACCTGCAAGATGCAGTTATAACCCTAGGGAAAGTGGGTTATACAATCGAGGATCTTGACTTGACCAAAGAAATATTCAATGAGGCTTTCCAAAAACGGAAAAAGGGGTTAATGATCAGCTCGGCATGGAGCATTGGAAAATTGGCATCTCGTGAACTCAAACCGCCAATCCCACGATCAGAATTTTATGGAATAATTGATAAGCTTGCAAATCAGGCAATGTTTTACTCAAAAAATGGAAGATTCAACAACAGCATGCTTCGAAATGTCATCTTCGCTTTTGGAGAAATGGCGGATTCCAGAAATTCCAATGAATTCCATCCCACCCAAAAAAGGAAAATAATCGGGCATCTGGCAGATCTCCAAAGTTCACTATCGATTACCGTGCGAAATGCAACAGAAATCAGGCAAAAAGAGATAGGGTATCTCCTTGGATTGATGGATACTGTCAGGAAAATGATAAGGGGAGAACAATTAACCGAAGATGAGGAACGCACATTGCTTGCAATAAGATCAAACATTGACTTATCATAGATTGAAGATTATTGCCTAAATGCAGAACCACGAAAATTTGAAGATAATTGTCTAAATGCTGAACCATAAAAATTTGAGAAAAATAGACCAAATTTGAACCAAAAGAAGAAAGGATCTAACTCAAGAGGTGTTGGAATTCTTTTTAAAGTGAAATTATTTTGTTGTCTGGCAGGCACCACCGCCCCAAGGCCAGGGACAGTAATCAGCAGAGACTGCTGCAATGGTCATGGATACAACAAATGGGATCAAGGCGATCATCAGTTTCTTCATCATTATTTTCATTTTTTTCCTCCTGAAGCTTTTGCTTCTATACTTCCTCTCGCCTTGGAAAATAAAAAAGAAAACTGAAAACCTGCTTCTGGGAAAAATTTGGGAAAAACACAATCTTGGTTTGATATTGAATCCCTCAAATCTATGCTGAATGGGAATGATTTGAAATAGGGAAAAAAGATTTGTTTCATTGGATAATCTGCAAGAAATGATACCAAGCCTTTTAGAACCCATGGCAGTTAGAATCCGAACTCCTTGAAATTTTAGTTTCCCAGTAGCTATCATCAAGTTTCCCAACATCCATCCTCTAGTTTCCAAACATCCATCATCTAATTTTCCAGTAGCCAATCAGTAAATTCCTCTAAGGAAAGCACCATTTTCTCCTCTCCCCGTCTTTTCACCTCTATCTTGTCGCCCAGCCTCTTGGAAATTACAATCCTGTTTGGGATACCCCGAAGGTCTGCCTCTGAAAACTTGACACCAGGCTTTGCTTTCCTGCCATCGATAAGATATGTGCCTGAATCCAGAAGTTTAGTGATTTTTGAAACCAGTACCTCATTCGGATCCAACACAAGGACGATGTATTTCCAAGGGGCGACGGCAGGTGGAAAGATTACACCATATTGGTCATGGTTTTGGTCTGCAACACACCTCACTATTGACATCATATCAATGGTGATTTCAGTCACCTTAAGGAATTCCTTTTTCCCTTTTTCATTCATGAAGGGGACGTCCGTCAAGTGCTGTGAAATACTTCCAATGACATTTCCTGTTTTCAGGGAAAGAAAACCCCCACATTTGCAGGGATAACCATCCTTTGCCAATGCAACATCAAGAATCATGTCTGCCTTGTAATCCCTTCCGTAATTGGTGTTCACCAAATGAAAACCCTCCCTGTTTGCACCTGCAACTAAATTGCTGCTTTTCTCAACTGACGGGTCAACAACCACAGTGCAATTGGAAACGTTGATCGGGGATGCATAACCAGGAACAGAGCCGCAGGCACGGATCTCATCATCTGTTGAGGGACGGAGTTCCCCGAAATGATGTTCCAATTTCGGCAGATTGACCTCAAAATCACCCCTGACAACAACAAAAATGACAGAACCATCAGTCACCCTTGTAAAAAAAACTGCCTTTGCCGTCTTTTCAACAGGAACATTCAGGAATCCAGAAACCTCATCTATCGTTTTGCAATTGGGAGTTGCCACCTCCTTGATCTCCTTAAGTGGTTCGGTTATGGCATCTTTCCCGAATTCTGCGGCTTCAGGCATTGCCCTATAGCCGCATGCTTGACAGAAAAGATATTCCCGCCCATCCCCTTCGGTCAGCAGGTATGCCCTGTCCAGACCATCGGATGTGAAGACGGAATGCAGACCCAAAGAGTCAAATTTGTCAAAATAATCATCAGGGACACCATTTTGGACAATAAAGACTTTGAGTTGGTAATCACTTTGTATGTAAAATGCATTAGGCAGTGACTTGTATGAGTTGAATTCAGAAAAAAGAACCTGCCTCAAAGAATCCTCGGCAAGACGAAGCGGCTGTCCCATAGCCAAAAGGTTCACAATGTTGCAG
>WAKA01000194.1 GCA_015523565.1 Candidatus Heimdallarchaeota archaeon
GATTTATATTTACCATACATAACAACACCATATGGAGGATCTAGCAAACGAGGTTTTCAAACTCTTGGGGGATAGACCAGGGTTTACCCTGGCACAAGTGCGATTCGTTCGACATAGAGAGGAGACCATCTCCTTCAGAAATGGACAGCAATACAATTCAGGAAGAAGAAGAGCAGAGGGAGTTGGTATTAGGGTAAGAGCAAACAATGCCTGGGGATTTGCGGCAACTGATGATCTAAGCCTTGAGGGAATAAAACAGGCTGCGGAAGCCGCATGGAAAGTTGTAAGGGCATCAGCAAGAGTGCCAAGAAAAAAAATTGTGAACCTTGCAGATGAGCCAGTTTATAAGGACAAATATCATGTCCGCATTGACAAAGACCCATTTAAGATGGGATTTGAGGAAAAGGCATCGGTAATTTTTGAGGCAAACAAACGCACAATGGAGGGAAGCCAAGTCATAAGAATGGCACAGACATACTATAGGGCAAGAGATCAATTAGTGCATTTCTATAGCTCAGATGGAAACGACATTGAACAAAGAATTCTGTTTACAGGTGCTTTTGTCAATGGAGTGGCAGTGGCTCCACCCCATACACAACAAAGAACTCTTCAGAATTTCATGACGCGTGGTTGGGAAGCCGTGGAAATGTTTGATCCAATTGCCAAGGCAGAACAGGTCAAAAAAGAGGCGACAGAATTGGTGACCACAGCAGAGGATTGTCCAAAGGACTTTAGAGGCACTTTGATTTTGGAACCCTACCAATTGGGATTGACAATCCATGAAAGTTGTGGTCATCCTGCCGAGCTTGACAGGGTGCTTGGATATGAGGCAGATTTTGCAGGAACATCATGGCTTACACCAGACAAGCTCAATAAACTTAGATATGGAAATGAATTAATCAACATAACTCAAGACCCATCGATGCCTGATGTTTTGGGTCATTTCAAGTATGATGACGAAGGAGTTCTTGCAAGACCAGTCCCAGTGATCAAAGAGGGGATTTTTGTTGGATATGAAACAGACAGGGAACATGCGGCACTATTGGGACTTGAAAGGTCTTCAGGCAATTCTCGTGCAGAGAACTACAACAATGTACCGATCATACGTATGAACAATCTTTATTTGGAGACTCCAAAGGCGGAAGTGGATGGCTCATTCAAGAACATTGAAGAGATGATTGAAGATACCAAGGACGGGATCTATGCAATTAATTGGAAAAGTCATTCAATTGATGACAAAAGACTGAACTTCCAATTCAATACACAAATCGGTTATCGCATTGAAAATGGGGAAATAACAAAAACATTGAGAGATGTCACATATCAAGCAATTACACCAGAATTTTGGGGATCTACAAGCGGATTGACACGGGAAAGCCAAATCTATGGACTACCATATTGTGGGAAAGGGTCACCAGTCATGCAAGTGGGCATTGTAAGTCATGGAGGACCGTGGGGAAGGTTTGAAAATGTCCATATGGGCATCAAGGGGTGAAAAAAGATGATTGTGGAAAAAGACAGATTAGAAGAGTTGGCAAAGCAGATATTGGATTTAGCAAGGCAAAAAGGGGCAGAACATGCCCATGTAAATGTATTCTCAAATATCAGTGTTGGTACAAGATTCGGTGAGAACCATATCACCCAAAATGTGTTTGAGGATCAGACAAGTTTCTTCCTTAAGACACAGATAGGGGAAAAGGTAAGTGGCTACCAAGGCACCCATCCAACAGGAAAAAATCTTGAAGCAATGATTGACGATGCAATACTCTTGACTGAGAAATCTTCAGAGGACAAGGACTTTCCAGGTTTCATTGACAAACAGATGGATTTCAAATCTCTTGATATTAAGGTGAGAGAATATGATCCCGAAGACATAGCATCAGGGGTGGCAACAATTGTGGAAACAGCATCTTCAGTCAGTAAAAAAATTTCAGCAGTTGCAGGAAATATCAGGTTTATTAAAAGTCACTTTCTGATGATGAATACAAACGGAGTAATGGGATATCGAAAACAAAGCTCCATTTCTTCAGTGATCAATGTTGCCGCAACAGAAGGAACTGGTGAGGCACGGTCTACAGGACGAGTGGCAGGAAGATCGTTGGATGAATTGAATTTGGAACAGGAAGCACGAGATGTTGCAGAAAGGGCATTAAACGGGCTGAACCAGCAGGAAATGGAGATTGGCACATATGAGGCAATTCTTTCACCTCTCGCATTCAATGCAATTTGGGGGTTTGTAACCTTTGCGGCGTCATCAGAAGGACTGATCACCCATTCAAGTTTTCTTAAGGACAAGCTTGGTGAACAGATTTTTGACGAACGACTCACTGCAATTGACGATACGCTAAACCCAGATCATCTGGGAGCCAGAAATTTTGATTCAGAGCTAGTCGCCACCCATCCCTTGACCTATATTGAAAATGGGGTTCTTAAGGAATTTGCATTCAATCTCAGGAATGCCAAAAAGTTGGGTGTTGAATCCAATGGCAGGAATTTCCAAGGATTCCAAGGGGAAATGCCATTGTTTACTGCAACAACAATTAAATCGGGATCCAAGTCAGAAGAGGAATTGATCGCATCCGTTGATGACGGCATTTATATTACAAACCTCTTTTACAATAATTTTGTCAATCCACCACAAGGAGTCTGCACAGGCTTGACAAGGGACGGGCTGTTCCGAATTAAAAACGGGGAGATCATCCATTCCTTGAAAAATTTCAGGTGGACAGATTCATTGCAAGAAATCTTCAAGGAAGCAGAGCCTGCAAACAATTCAAAGCAAGTTGCAGGGTTCTTTGGCGGTTCAAGTATCGCCCCCTCTGTCAGAGTTGGACATTTCAACTTGTCAAGTAAAGGGAAACATTAAATTCCAAATGCTATTTTTTGTCTTCCAGTAAGTCATTCACACGAGGAATAACTTCCTTTCCAATAAGTTTTATCGAATTGAGCAATTGCTCGTGAGACAAGCCAGCATTGTCCATCATGAAAGTATAACGATCAACACCCCCTAAGGCAACACTGTGTCTCACGATTTTTTCAGAAACAGTTTCAGGATCACCAACAAGGTATGCACCCGTTGGACCAATCTGAAAAAGAAAACGATCCATTGTAACAGGAAACCAACCACGTTCCCCCCCTATTTTGTCAAACATCTTTTTATAACCAAGATAATATTCCTTGATTGCATCCTCTTTTGTTTCAGCAACATAACCCTGTGAATGAACTCCAACCTTCAAATCTTGTCGAGAATGACCCGATGCAAGAAATTCCCGCCGATAAATGTCAACCAATGGGCGAAAACGACGTGTCTCACCTCCAATTACAGCAAGCATCAACGGCAATCCAAAACGTGCAGCGCGTTGAAAGGAGACTGGAGTTCCACCAACACCAACCCAAATCGGCAAGGGATTTTGAAAAGGACGTGGATATATAGGTTGATCCTGCAAGGAAACCCGAAATTTCCCAGACCATGTTACCCTCTCATTATCCCTGATTTTTAGCAGTAAATCCAGCTTTTCATCAAAAAGAGCATCATAATCCTTCATGTCATATCCAAATAATGGAAAGGACTCAGTGAATGATCCTCTTCCCACAACTATTTCTGCTCGACCGTGGGAAAGCAGATCCAAGGTTGCATAATTCTGGAAAACTCTCACAGGGTCTGCGGCACTTAAAACCACTACAGCACTTCCAAGTCTTATTTGTTTTGTCTGTTGACTTGCAGCGGCTAGAATCATATGGGCAGCAGAATCTAAAAATTCTGACCGATGGTGTTCCCCAAGACCAAAAAAATGAAGCCCCCAATGGTCTGCCGCAATAATTCGCTCAATCAGTTTTTTGAGGGCAGTGATTTTCTCGTTTGCAGATGATGCATTGGACATGGCAAAACTATCTATTCCAATTTCCACAAATTGTCAATTATACAAGGATTGTAAACATATCGGTCTTCCCATTCGCAAAACACACGAACAGTATAAATAATCAAAAAGGAAAAATTTACACATGGAATTCAAAAGGTCAAATACAAACTATTTCTTACGATTGGATCCAGATGAGAAAATTATGGAAACGTTGATGGCATTTCTTGAGGAGAATTTCATTCCTTCTGCTATACTAATGGGCGTGGGGGCTGTCAAAGAAGTAACATTGAGGTATTTCAATCAAGAAAACAAAACATTCGTGCAAAATACCTTTTCAGAGCCGATGGAAGTTACTGCGTTAACAGGGAACATCACATCCATGGATGGAACAGCCTACATTCATCCACACATTGTTTTGGGAAGAAAGGATTTTACCACCATCTCAGGGCATCTCCATGAGGGAATTGTTGGGCCAACCCTTGAACTGGCTATAATTGGCACCGAAATGCCTGTGGAAAGGATATTTTCTCCTCAAATCGGCCTGAACATTCTGAAATTCGATTAGAACGTTAAAATAAATCAAAATATAATTCTGCAAAACCTATGGTTATCCACACCACATGTATTGTAACCATTCAGTACAACACATATTATTAAATGGCTCATAATACCAAAAACAAAGGCTAGATGTTTCATCAGTGATTTTTTGCAAATCAATCAAGATACATGGCAAATGCATCTTTTTATGAAATATGGACATCCTGCAATATTTTCTTGATTTCAGGAATTTCTTGTTTGTATTTGTCTGGGTACACCGCCCCTTTTTGGTCGCGAAGGTGCTTTTCATATTTTTCCTCGAATTCTTGGAGATAATATCGTCCCACAAGTTCAAGATTTGATGAAACGTTTCCTGACAAGACAAAAATAAGGATTGCATAAGTTCCTTGGATGAAGAACAAGACAGAATCACGAAATATTATGGATTTGAGAGCTACATCTCCGACCACCCCCTCCATACTGGACTTTACAGCATTCAGAAGACCTACAAGAAGAGTTGTATCTGCCTCTTCACCAGATATCACATCAAGGGAAACAAGAGGAATTCCCACTTTGTTTGACACAATGACCATTTGTGTTCTGGAAGTAGTGATTGCGAGACTAAGGGGATTGGTGACCAAGGAAAGGCTCCAAAAAAATGTTCCAGCCGAGAAAATCAATGGCCGGATTTGTCTTATTATAGTGTTTGAGGTGAAACTGGTCATTGCAACCCAAGATACCATAAGCAAATAAGCAATGACAAGCAGCATAATATGCAATTGCTTGAAACTCAATCGTTTTGAACGAATCTTTATGACAAGAGGTCGCAGAATGAAAACAATGAAAAGCAAAAGGAGAACCGCAGAAAATCCACCGACTGCTGGAGCGTAGATGGCATTGATTCCTGTATCATCAACTATGATTTTTACGTTTGAACTAGATGCTAACAATCCCATAATTATGCCTACAAGTGCAGTAATAAAATGAGCGCGAAGGGGGAGACGGTCATATTGGCTAAGTAAAGAAACAAAAATAAGACCAAGAATCCCAGGCATTAAGAGAAGATTTGAAATAGTCCATAGATTGCTTATTAGATCTTCTGAGACCATGTTCACTGAAACTCGAAACAAGTATGCGATGAAAAAAAGAAAAAAAGAAATCAAGAGCCAAAGGTGACCCAAATATCGATACTTTTTGTATACCATCAATGACATTGTTATTGCAGCTAAGTAGAGCAGGATATTTAGCGTAACAATTGTCAAAAAAATGGGGGTATTCATGAAATTCATACTACCATACTACCTGATTAAAACAAATACCAACCATCATTTTCATATAAAAATTTTCACTATAGCATTTTGGATATTGAAAAATTATTGCCTGTTTAGAAAATGAATTATTAAACACTTTAATCATAATAACTTGTTTGAAAGTTGATTTGACCGATCAGGGAACCGTTTCAACCCAAGATTTGAAACGCCTGTCCAAAGTGGCTATTCTGGAGATTTAATGTGTTCTTGCAAACTCAATGAGGATGCAATCTGTAAAGGAAAGGAATTTGGATTCAGATTGGCTCTTGAACAAATCCCAAGCATTCACGAAATACCTTGAATTAATCCAAGAAAACATGATATAGGTTTTGAAATCTGCATGAAGCAGATTTCCCAATTCAGTTGTCAATTTGTTTCTTTCTGTACGGAATTGTACGAGACTGACAAATTCATCGAAATCCAGTAAAATCGGACTCCAAATTTCCCATCAAGTATCTTCATATAGGATTTTACGACCATTTTATGTTGAGGATCCTCTTCATTATAAAATGAGAAAAGGAAGCTGGTGTCAAACAGAAACGCCAATCAAGACCCCCTATACAACTCTTGATCCATAGTTTCCCATGACTTGCCCCCTAACCGATACTTTCTTGACAGGATTTGCTTCTTTTCCTCTTCGGACAATGGTTTCATTTCAAGGTGATCCAATCCCAAAAGGAAATTCACCCCTAAATCAATCGTGACAAGAGCCCCTCTTGCTTCAAATTGACGCCTGCAAGAAGAAGTTTTGCCTTTAACTTATCCAGCCTTTCCTTGCTCCATCTTTTAATTTTACAGTGACAGCCAAATGATACATACGGTTAAAAAAGTGATAAACCATTCTACATTTCCACCAAAGGTTTTCAATTATTTTTCAAAAAAATCCACTACCAATAATTGTATTAAATGGATTTTATTTCTCAACGGATAACATAAAGCATCCCGTCATGGAAGACCATTTCCAAAAAATCCACACTTAATGGATTTCCAAGAGGTTCAATGAATTCTCGTTGAATAGGCTTGCCAAATTCCTTCGACAATCCATCTACCTCACATCTTCTAGTTTTCAAAATAACCACGTCAGGAGTACAATATTTCCTTAAAAGACCAATTTTCTCTTTCAAGACGTCACAGTCCTTCACGAGGGCAAACCAAAGCATGTATACAGGGGATAGGTTGAGCAAAGGAATAATCATTGTTCGTTCCTTTTTAGAAAAGATTTTGAGCGGAATGGGTGATTTAAACACGAATGGCTCTTGAGGCAATTTTGGATCATCATAGTTCTCAGAAACCATTAGGATTTCTGGGATATGCATGGACATTTTGATTGTCTCAGGAAGTCTATTCTCTTTTTCCAATAGGATTAACGTTTTTGAATTCTCAGTTAGCCGAGTTTGTTTTGGAGCAAGCATATAATCACTAAAATTATAATTAACTAAAAAACAACAGGGGTCATTAATGTTTTGGGAGAATGAGATTTTTGTGAAGATTTTATGGTGGAAAATCCAAATTTTTAAAATTTGAAGACAACATTTTTGATGACAATACCATTTATTATTTTATTAAATTTTAAAATTTAGGAGCCCATATTAACTTAAATTATCTTAATCCAACTTGAACAAGAAATTGGGGTAAATCAAAATGTAGAATGTTTTCAAGTTTGCATATTTCAGGTATTTTAGTGGTGGCAACAACATTATTGGGTTTCAAGTTATTTAAACTCTGCAAATTACGTTGTTCATTGCTGAGAACGGCAGTATCATATTCTTTTGCCAAAGCGATCACAAAAGGGTCTGCGTTTATTTTTGTGGAGTTGGGATCTAACCATCCAGGATACTTATTAGCTAATTCTGAAAGTATTTTATTCCCTTTTTGATTTGGTTCAATAATGGAGTTTCTATTGATCCTTTTAATCCATTTACTCATTTCCTTATCCTTTTGTTCTAATTCCTCAATGACAACTTTTGAAACCAACATTGAACCATCCTGGATTGATCTTTCTAAAATATCCCATAGCACATTGTCTCGTGTCCTATCATAATATCTTTCAAACCGTATGAATATTGATGTATCCACTGAAAATTTCACAAAATCTCTCCCCTTTCCCATTTTTGCTCAAAATAAGTAAACCCTTTTAGGGTAAGTCCGCTGATCTCCATCGCTCGATGTTCATCAAGTATCCCCTCTCGTACACTTTTAAACAGGGTGTCCAAAAAGTTCTTTCCATAATTGCTTAAATAAGTGATATAATAGCTACCCCCTCCATCATTCTTGAAACGTTTACCTTGGATTTTTGGTATTTGATCACTTGAAAGACCAAATCTGACACCTATGGCAGAATAGCTGACTTTTAGGCGTTTTGACAATATCTCAATGCGGTGTCGATCAATTTTTTCTTTTTCGGCTTCATAGATTGCATCAGGAATTAGATATCTCCCAGCAACCCTGTTGCAAAGCGATTCAATTTGTTTTGTTTCGGTTTCGTCCTCTTTATCACAGATTCCCCCTTTATCCATAATTAAATGGCATAATTCATGAAAAATTGTGAACACCCTTGCAT
>WAKA01000195.1 GCA_015523565.1 Candidatus Heimdallarchaeota archaeon
ATAAGAGACAGGAATAAGAGTTGGATGGAAATTTTCGGGTCAGTAAGTGATGTTAATTTAGTTGAATGGAGGGAATTCAATTCCGATAGAAACAAAAATGGCAAGATTTCAGAAATCACAAAATTCATGGAGGGATTATGATTACAGGATATGATTTTCTTTCAGAATACAAAATAAAAAAATCAGCGGATGTTAATAAATTAAACAATACAACTCTGAATCATTTAAATACCAAAGCAATAATATTAAATACCATTTTTGCTTTTAATAAACCTAAGGAAAAATGGACTATCAATAGAAAAGTTAATCCGATAGACTATACTAAAATAGGAATAAGATATGAAAGAAATGAAAACGTTGGATTGAAGGGAATACATAAAAACTTCAGTGAAAATTTTATTGCAAACCAATTAGAATTGTTGGACGATCTTAATCTGTTTCCTTCAAATATTACACCTCTTCCATCTGGATCAGCCTATATAGAATTTCCCTTGATACTTAAAACACCGTTATTTTCAAATGATGACATCCCATTCTACCTTATTGACAATCCAATGAAAAAAGATAAAGTTTTTGGGATACCCTATTTTTCCTCATCATCTTGGAAAGGAAATCTCAGATGGGTAATGAATAAAATATTCTTAGAGGACAGTTTAAAGGAAGAAGAGGACCGTTTAAAGGAAGAATATGTCAACAATAGATTAAAACTAATTCGACTTTTTGGAACAGAAAAAGGAACCAAAGATAACACAAGTTTAGCACAATATAATGACAAAATTCACGATAAAATTCACAGGAGTAACTATAGTGAACAACCAAAATCACAATTCAACACGGAGAAAACCATGTTAAAAGGGATGCTCTTTTTCTATCCGACGTTTTGGGACAGCATAGAGCTAGACATCATAAACCCCCATGATAGAGAAACTAGTACGGGAAAGAACCCAATTTATTATGAAGTAGTCCCTCCAAACTCTCAAGGGGAATTCCGTTTGCTTTATGTTCCACACCACCATCTTTCAAAAGGCAAACAAGAAATTAGAGATTTGGTTATTGATGATTTGTCAATGGTAGTAAAAGGTATCACCCAACTGATGACAATATACGGATTTTCAGCAAAACGAACCTTAGGTTATGGGATTGCAGAAGCAAGATGGGAAAAGAAGAAGGGGAAAATCAAAATTAATGGAGTGTGTGAAAATATAGGTTCATTTGAAGACTTAAAACAGTACCTAAGGCAATTAAAGGAGGGATAACATGTGTCAGATCTGAACAAAATAAAAGAAAAAAGAACATTCATACTTTTTGGAGAAATAGGGGCATTCTTCCATTTGTTAGGGAGATTCAGTTCAAAATTTTACAATAATCCCGCATCTTATAAAAAAATTTGTGGTGATACCAGTTTTTGGGGAAATAGTGGTCTTCATGATTTGATTTCGGATTCAAAATCATTATGGGAAAAATATCTAAATGACGAAAATTTGAATGAAATTGAAGAATTGAGAAAAAATACTGTTAAATGCATTTGTTGTTTCATAAAGTATCATACCAGAAATGATGCTAAGGGATTGCTCAAAATTTTAGCAGATGCACATGGGATTGTTTCGGGTATAGAAAAATATCATTCAGCATCTAATCCTATGAGTAAACCAAATCTATCTAATGCATTTGGTTATGAAGAAAATATTAATTATAAATTAATAGATGAACGCCGTGATGAGTTTTTGGGTTCTTTGAAAAAAAATATGGGAAAAATCATAAAGAATAATAATTCATCAAATCCAATTATCACTCCAATTACTCTAGAAACATATAGAGAAATAAAAGAAATATTCAAGACCTATTATTCACTCGCAATTGCAGAAACAAGGAGACCAAATAATGATCTTTCTTTATACAGTTATGCATATTCCATAGCTACATTAACAAAATCAAATTACAGTAAGATAATTATTGATGGATGGGAAGATCCTTTACAAAAAAAATCCAAATGGAAAATTCTCCGAATTAACTTTGATGTAATATCACTGATTTCCAAAGGAACCAAAGTTGGACATATAGAGGGTTACAAAAATTCAGTAAATCAATTCTTTGATGAAATTAAAGATTTGATAGAATTCAGGTATCCTCTGGGAAATGAATTATATCGTGACACTACAGGAATTTATTTCTCTTATCCAAATTTCAACCAAATAAATAATTCAGATCCCCTATTAGACGAACTCAAAGCAGAAATTAATAAGATAGTGCGACAAAATAACTTGGAAATAGACGTCCACATCGCACTATCAGAACCGAGCAGGACAATGACTGTTTTAGGTTCATCCATATCATCAGCTGTTAAAGACATTTCATTTACGCACATAACAACAGAATCTCTTTCCCAAAATGAAGAGGAAAATAATAAAGAAATTTGTTGGAACTGTCTGTTCAGATACAAAGAAAATTCAGGATTATATTGCCAAGTCTGTAATAAGAGGTATGAAGGGAGGGTCAAGGAGTGCATGAAGCTATCAGATATGACTATTTGGTTAGATGAAATAGCAGACATCAACAATAACATTGCTTTGCTGATATTTTCATTTGATCTTGAGAATTGGTTATATGGGAAATATTTCAAGACATTCCGATCCAATTCCTTTGAAATGTGGCAAAGAAAGTGGCAAGAATCATGTAAAAAAGAACAGAATGAATGTAAAATAGGGAGTTTAGAAGATTTAATTAAAAAATTTGAAACAATGTTAAACAACAAAAAGTTGACAGAATGTGAAAAGGAAATTTGTAAAAGTTTTATTAAAGTAAAATCATTAAATAACTTTCAACAAGAATTTTTTGATCCAGTTGTTGAAAGAGAGGGAGATAGCACCTTGGTAAAACAATTACATAATAATCATGAAAGAGCCACATACCTAGTTTATTTATTATTTAGAAAATATGCATCACTAAGTAGAATTTTAGGTGTATGGACAACAACTCAATGTTTTTTTGACGAGATAGCCAAAGACATCAAAAATTCCGTAAGTAAATTTGCAGATACAAATGATAAAAGATTTTTAAGATTGGAAATTGAAATTAAAGACCCACTATCTAATACCAATTACTCTTTAACTTTGCCAGCGACAATTGAAAATAAGACACTAAATCTTCTTCAAGTACAGGATAATAAATTTGTCACTACCTTAAATTTGGAATTTCTTTCAAGTTGGGGAAGAAATATCGAAGAGTTAAAAGAATTTCTCAAAAATAAAAATATTGATTTTAAATTAGACAAATTAAATCGTCATAGTTCAGAAATTAAGGGAATAGAGCAATATAATAGTTATCTCCCGTATCTCAACCCAATATCTTACCCAAATCATATGATTACATTAATTCCAGCAGAGCATGCAATTGAAATTGCCAATAATATAAACAAATTGTATTTAGAAAAGTTTTCTAAAGTAAGAGATCGTCTTCCATTGCATATTGGTATAATTGGATTTGAGAAAAGCACACCGCTAAATTTGGTCATGGATGCTGGAAGAAGGTTAGTGGATTCATTTCACAGCAAATCAAAAACTGAAAAAATGATAGTCAAAAAAATTCATCAAAACAATAAATACAAGACACTGATATTAGAAGACCTAAAAGGAAAAAAGCAGAAATGGAAGGTTTTCACACATATTAATGGAGAAGAAGAAATTGAAGACATCTGGTATGCAAATATTAGAATGGCAGAAGGAGAAGAGACTAGATCTGAATCATTTGTTTATGATTTTAAGAAGGAAAATAACAAACTGAAGAAAAAATTTGCAATTCCAGCTTCAAAAATCAAGGAGGGAGATGTAATTCTTTTTGACAAATCATACCTAAATATTTCTTATTTGAGTAATCCATCAGACAGATTTTACGTTGGTGAAGGTTCACGGTTGTTAGAGGATATAAGTCAAATTAAGACAATTTGGGAGTCCATTGAAGAAAAATTGAAGAGTGAAAAATGGACTATTAACAAGATTTATCATTTTTGGGAACAAATCAATAAATGTCAAAATACATATGACGATGAAGAAATAAAAGATGAATTGATAAAGATTCATTTGAGGAACATACTTGAGATATCACCATCGAGCGACCTCTTCACCACGTTGTTCCATGCAGTAAAGAGTGGATTGCTGGACACATGTCTACATTGGAATCTTAAGGTAAGAAAATTTAAACCATCGGAGGAAAATAACAATGAACAATAATTTCAAACTAAAAACATACTATGCAATGGCAATTGACCCAATCCATGTCGGTATGGGGGGAACTCGACTTGGAAGAGTAGATAATCCTATAATTCGAGACCCTAGTACAAACATACCTAAAATCCCTGGATCGAGCTTCAATGGTGTTACAAGATACTATGCCGCTTTACAATCGAATTTAGATTGTGCTGGAAAAGGGGGGGAATTTGGTGAAAAACATTGTGGGAGATGCGATGTATGTTTGGCATTTGGATTTTCTAATAACAAGGGCAGTATGCAAGGATTGGTACATTTTTTTGATGCTTATATTTATCTATTTCCAGTCGCTTCAATGAAAGGCACCATTTGGGTTTGTTCACCAAATTCCTTAGGATTGAATGAAAAAAATTATCCTGCTGATTTAGATGATAAATTTATCACGTTGGGTAAATTCCAAGGTACAGATAAATTGAATTTTAGTTGGCTTCTTTTGGAAAAATACGGAGGGAAAGAAAATGAAACAAACGAGAAAAAGAATTTCATAAATGACGCCATTCCAAAAACAATTAGGTCGAGAGCTGTACTTGTTTCAGATCTGTTGTTTTCGAAAATAGTTAACATAAATTTAGAAGTGAGAACATCAGTTAGTATTGACCCTAGAACTGGTGCAGCAGAAGACAGGGCTTTGTTTACTTATGAGGCAATCCCTAGAACAACAATTTTCAAGTTTGATGTTCTTTACAGATCACACTTAAATGAATCAAAAAACTTAGAACAAAATTCAGGAAATATACATTTAGGAAATAATACTGTAAAAAATTTTGAGAAAGTTGTAGAAAAGGGTCTATCATATATTGAGTTTATGGGAATTGGAGGGATGAATACTAGAGGGATGGGGAGAATGCGAATTTTTAAGCCGAATGAAAACCCAACCAATTCAAATCCCAAATCCGTTAACACGACAACTAAGAAAAGAGGAGGATAAGACAGATGAATTTGGATCAATTATGTGCAAAATATGGAAAAAACGTCGCCAATGCGATGATTGGATCAAAAGAGGATGATGCAAAAAAAGCCGAAAACCTCATAACAAAAGCATTAGGAGTGATTCAGGAACAAGGACTCTATGCATTTGCACTTTTCTGCATATCACGCAGCAGTAGTGAGAAAAAAGCCGCAAAACAAATGAAAGAAAAAATCGAGTTATTGCTCAAATCAGAAAAATTGAAACTGATTAAAGTAGATTTGCTGAATGAATTTGATGATAAAAATGGCATCGGATCAAAGCTGGATGATCTGTTATTGGCAATCGAACTTGTAGAAAAAACCCTAATTTATGCCAGATACTTTGCTAAAGGGAATGACCCGAATAATTTGAAAAAATCAGATAACATCGGAAACAAGTAAGGAGGTGGACAAGTGAATTGGAGACCATATCTTTTGAAAATGAAAATTAAATCGGCATTACACATAGGATACGTCAAAACAGAAAAATATGCGAACACACGGCATTATGTATATGGCAAATTGTTTTGGGCAGCACTTACCTCCAATCTAGTTCAATCATTTGGTAAACCAAAATTTAGAGAAATAGGAGAAGATTTAAAAAAATTCATTAAGTTCGGCTACTTCTTTCCATTTTTTGATGGTAAACTCCATCTTCCAAAATTCACAAAAAATGGGTTATATTATGGGAATAAGGAAAATTGCATTTCAAAAAATGAATTTGAGAAAAAAGTCATAATGTCAAAAGTAGGAATTGCCATTAACCCATTAACGGTTAGTGTTGAAGAGGAAATGCTTTACCATCAAGAGTTTATTAATATGCGAACTATCCCAAGTTTTAATGAAGAACCCACTAAACAAATTTATCTTGAAGGGATAATTTGGATTAATGAAGCAGAAAGTATAAAAGGAAAATTTATTACATCAGTTTCCTATGAAGAGAAAAACCTTAACTTTCATTTTAATAATTCAACATTAATTTCACTTAAAAACCTAATTGGCATTCAAGTGGGAGGAGAAAGAAGCACGGGTCATGGACTCATAGAATTTTGCAGTTTGAAACCATTGGATGGAAATGAGCTTTCAATGTTCTGTAGTTCACAAGCACATAATGAAAAAACTGCAAATTGTTGTTCACAAAAAGACATTGACAAAGAGGTCATAATTGAATTTGAAAAACATTGTATTTTATGGTCACATTTAATATGTAATGCAAATTCATCAAATAATGTCAAAGGAAAAATTGAATTACTCGTTGGAAGAGATTGGGGATCAAATGGAGCAGGAAGAAAAATAGAGAACTATGGTTACCATTGGAGCCCAGGATCACTTGTTCTTTCCCCAATCAAGGTTAGAGTCAATGAATTTGGTATTTTTGAAGTTATAAATGAATAATAGAATGATTTTGAAAAACAGAGTTGCTGTTTCCATACTTCACCGACATAATCATTTGTTTCTGTTAATTATCTAAAGATAGCCCTATAACAATTGAAAACTTATGTATTTAGGTTTGCAAGAATATGTGGTTTCAAATTACAGTTGGTTTTGATAAGTTCTGTAATCGATGCCTTTTTAACCATAAAAAAAGAAGGTTAGTTTGATGTCGGAAGTACAAGCAGAGACTCTTGAGAAACCCGAAGTGACGATTAGTGACAAGGCAGTTGAGATGATCAAACAAGTCATTGAACAACAGGAAAACAAAAATCTTTATCTAAGGTTGTTTGTCCAGCCCAGCGGAACAGGATTGTCATTTGGAATGGCATTGGATACAAGGAAAAACTCAGATGATCATTCAGAAATTCATGAAAGTGGAATTGAAGTGGTTATTGACCATATCTCATTCCCATACCTCAAAGGTGCATCTGTCTCCTATACAGAGGGAGAAAAATCTGGATTTTCAATCAGCAGTCCCAATGCAGACCTATTGGCGGCGGCCGCAGGTGCTGCCTGTGGGTCATGTGCTGGAGATGCAGGTTGCTGTGGCTAATCGTCTAATATCCCAAAACAACCCATTTATTGTCAATTGAGAAAAACGGGCAATGGAAATTACATTTGATCTCCATACACATTCAGGATATGCAGGAGGAGCATCTGTAGGTATAACTGACAAAAAGAAAAGATTACGAAACAGGTTTTTGGATGCCTCCATTCTTTCCCCTTTGAAAGGAATTGATTTTTTAGGAACTGGAGATTGCCAATTCAAGCCGTGGTTGGAATTTTTGGAAAGGAACTTAGAGGAAACGGCAAATGGGGTTTTCCAATTCAATTTCTTGGAAGGGGAACGACAAGAGAGATTAAAGGAATTGGGGATTGATATAGACATAACAAATTTTTCAGAACCAAAATATCTTTTGCAGACAGAGGTGATTTTTACCTCCCCGATTGGAAAGAGCAGAAAAAAAGCCCATGTTTTGATACTATTTCCAAGTTTTACAGAGATCCATGAATTTAATGCATTGTTGGATAAATGGCAGGTAAAACATGAAAAAATGGCAAGACCGTTTATATTGAATAATTCCGCCGAGGAAGTTCAATCAAAGATATTTCAGCTCAAGGATTTGAACAACCACATTGAGATAATTCCAGCACACGTAATGACACCAGAGGGAGTTTATGGAGGAAACAATGGGGCAAATTTCTTGAAAGAATTTTTTGGAGAGGCAGAACAGGAGATATTTGCAGTTGAAACAGGACTTAGTGCAGATCCGAGAATATTGGACATGATTCCTGAAATGAATACAAGGGCATTCATATCAAACGCAGATGCACATTCAAGCGGCTTGAACAAAATCGGGAGGGAATTTACCTCACTGAAGGTAAACCAACAAACCTATGGGTCAATAATAGAAAGCATTAGGAAAAACAGGGTAACCTTTACTGGTGAATTGCATCCATCGGAAGGAAGATATTTCCTTTCAGGTCATCGGGACAATAGAAAACAGCCATTTTTGCATTTGAAAGGTCAATATTGTTATTTCTCGCCAAAACAGGAACCAAAATCATGTCCCATCTGCAAAAAACCACTAACAAAAGGGGTTCTGAACAGGGCTTATGAAATTGCAGATATACAAGGAACAAAAACAAAGGTTCCAATACGCAATTATAGGAATATTGTCCCTTTGGTCGAAGTGATTGCCCATTCACTTAGTCTAAAGTCGGTCAAATCAAAAAAAGTGATCTCAATTTATACGACAATAATACAGGAATTGGAAAATGAGGTTCATCTGTGGCAAAAATCCATAGAGGAAATTGCAAGCCTAAGAATACCGGAAAAAACAAAAAGAGAGATCATTGAAGTGATGAAAGGAAATTTCTCCTTTCTTCCGCCAGGTCATGATGGTGTTTACGGCAAACTTGCCATTGGTAAAAAAATTGATGTTGAAAATGTCCACGAAGTTTCAATTTAAATGCAATAGGTTTTTGAGAACATAAATGGTCATGCGTGGATTCTCTTTCATTCTTCTCTTTAGATAAGCGGTTGCATCGTTTTTGTTGATGACAAAAGGCAAATAGAGCCGAACAGTATATCCTTCTGAAACCAATGACCGCTGAATTGGCAAGAGGGGCACACCCAATAGTTGTTGAAATTCAAATTGATCCTTTGGATAATTTTTCACCAGTTCCCTTGCCTTTTGGATTGTTGATTTGTCATGTGTTGCGATTTCCGTATAATGTCCTGCATCCAAGAGCATTTTTGCATATTCAAGAAGCTTTTCCTTCATTTGTTTTTTATCTGTCAAGGAAATTTCAGGAGGTTCCTTGTAAATTCCGATGCAGATTCTGAAACGACCCTTAATGTCATTGAGGCTTTCAATGTCATCTTTTGTCCTGAAAAGACGACTCTGAAGAACAGTACCGAATGTCGGGTATTTTTGGACATATTTTCGGTAAATTTCCAAAGTCACATCTGTCATGGATGAATCTTCCATATCCATTGTTACCTTGATTCCTTTTTCAGAGGCCGCATTTAGCAATTCATCCAATTTCTGTTCGCAAAAGCCACGGTCGATCAGGATACCAAGGGCTGAAAGTTTAATGGAAACAGAGATATGATCTGCCTTATCTGCAATTTGCTCAAAAACCGTCTTATAAATAGAGACAGTATGTTCCACAGCTTCCTCTTCGGTAACAAATTCACCCAGCAGATCTAACGTGGAGCAGATATGCTCGGCATTCCAAAGTCTTTCTGCTTTTTCTAAAGCGGCTTCAATACCATAACCACCAACATATGGACGCGCAAAGAAACGTACAAACCATCCAGGCAGGTGATCAACAAAAAAATCTTTCACAATAACAGAAATTGGTTTCTTTGTATAAATTTAATCCTTGAACAATCAGAATTTGCTAAAAAATACAGGAAGAAACTCAAGCAAAATTTTCAAAATTAGCTGGAGAGCCCTTTCTTGATCGTTCAATACGGATTTTTTCAAATGCCTTCTGGAAATCCATCATTATGATTTGATCCCTATTACTTCGAATGGCAAACATGCCTGCCTCAATGCAGACATTTCGAATTTCAGCTCCTGAAAACCCGTCACTTTCCTTGACAAGATAATCAAAGTCAATGTTGTCTGCAACGTTCATACCGCGAAGATGGACTTGGAAAATTTCCCTCCTGCCCTTTTCATCTGCGGGAGGAACTTCAATAAGCCTGTCAAACCTTCCAGGTCTAAGCAAGGCTGTATCAAGAATATCTGGACGGTTTGTCGCAGCAATAACCCTGACATTCCCTCTTGGTTCAAAGCCATCCATGCTTGAGAGAAGTTGCATCAGAGTTCTTTGTACCTCACGATCACCGCTTGTAGCAATTTCCAATCGTTTAGAGCCAATGGCATCAAGTTCATCAATGAAAATAATGCTCGGAGAATGCTCAATTGCAAAATCAAAAACCTCACGAACCAGCCGAGCACCTTCACCTATGAATTTTTGAACCAATTCAGAAGCAATAATGCGAATAAATGTGGCATTTGTTTCATGTGCAACTGCTTTTGCAAGAAGTGTTTTCCCTGTTCCGGGGGGCCCATGAAGAAGAATTCCTTTCGGGGGAGTGACACCTACCCTTTCAAACAGTTCAGGTTTTTTGAGAGGCAATTCAACAACCTCTCTAATCTCTTGTATCTGTTTGGAAAGACCACCAATATCCCCATATGTTTCTTTTGGTTTCAAGTCCACTTCCATGGCTTGAATAAGAGGGTCATGGGTTTTAGGCAACACTTCCATTATGGCAAAGGATCTTTGGTTCATCGCAACAGTGACATTGGGCTGTAGGTCTTTGGGATTTACATCCCTGCTTATATTCACCACCAATTGAGGACCTGTGCTTGATTTAACCAGTGCACGATTGTCACCCAAGTAACGAACCAATGTTCCTGCAAATAATGGAGGGGCTCTCAACCTGTCAAGCTCACTTCTAATGTTGTTCACTTCCCTTTGAAGCCGGAGCCGCTCCCCTTCAACAACCTGTTTTTCTTTCTCTAACCTTCGCGTCTGTCTTTCCAGATGACGTGTGTAACTTAGTAAATAAGAGGTGTCCTGGTTGGTAAATCCCAAATCCTCTTCCTCATCGATTGGCATAGGTCCTTATTTTTTTCATGGTTTTCCCTTTTAATATTTGTTTCTTTTGAGTAATAATGGAGAAGAATCATAGTGATAGGTAAAGAAGTTTGAGTAAAAACGATAAAATGCACTTTTTTTGCAGGACATCATGTGATTGTAACATCAATTGGCTTGTTAAGTTCCCTGGATAATACTGTTGCCATTTCTTTTGCATCTTCAGGGTTCCTCCAAAGACCCAACTGGTAATGTTTCTTCTTTAGCGGCATTGATTTCTTTTCTTCTTTTTTAGGCTTGACATCAAACTCCAAAAAGTAGCCCAATGTAGGATTGCCCTTGACCAGA
Source organism: Candidatus Heimdallarchaeota archaeon (assembly GCA_015523565.1). GTDB lineage: Archaea > Asgardarchaeota > Heimdallarchaeia > Heimdallarchaeales > Kariarchaeaceae > WAKA01. The sequence continues at coordinate 11,109 of WAKA01000195.1, forward strand.
ATTTTTTTGATTTGGTCAATTTTCAATTCCATGACTTCAGGAGATGCAAGATTTGGATATCCAGTTTCATATCTTAAAATGTCATCCTCAATTTCCAATTCCCATGTTTTTCGCATAGCTTTCCTTCCCCTCATAACTAATCTGAAATGGGCGAAAAGAAAGACGGGAATGGCAAAGAATGCGGTATAGAATAATGATACAAAGGTTATTCCAACGTTGAATAGGAAAGAAATGGTAAAGAATATCAAAAATATAACAATCAGCAGACCATTGTAATAATTTGTTAGTACACCCCCCAATAGTGTGATTGCACCAGTTCTTTCTAAAATACCTTGATAAGTGCTTGCCATCAATTTCACCTTTTAAACAATTTCCTGAAAAAGGATTTGTTCTTTTTTGCTTTTGCTTCAAGTTCATCCAAACTGTACTTTGAACTGTGTTTTTTTAGAAGATTGGAAATATTGGAAGAATCCCTAACTTTGGTACTAAAAATTATTATTTCAAGATCCGATATAGAAAGCCCATTATCAGAAAATTCTTCAATCAATAAGTTGCGGAGAGACGTTCCCTGTGTGCTTTCTTTTTCTATCAGAGGAACAAGACTCATTAGTTCATGCTTTAAGACAAATTCGGCCAAAATACTTGAAATTTGTTCAGGGTCTCCCCTCTCATTGATTTTCACATTCATGAACAAGTCCAAGAGGTAACCGTCTTTTGTCTTCAAGTCATTAAACTGTAATTTTTGAGAAGGGATTTCCATAAATCAAATAAAAATTAATAATAGATAATTATTCCCTCTAAAAACAAAGCATTTGCTCAACAAATTTTTAATTCGGCCGAGAGGACTCGACCAGAACAAACAATGGAGACTGGCGAACGATGCAAAATTAGTTTCGTCCGACAAGATAATATTCGTTTGGAACGTAGATATATTCTCTTGGTCAGATGTGGAAGACATGGACGATTATGGACAATTTGAAATCAGTTAATCAAAACAATCTGAAACATAAAAATAAACAGACGATACCTTTTTCCGAAAGAGTAGATCAAAGCAAACCCCGAATCTAAGAATCCACAAAAAGACAATTTTTACCCAAAGCAGTCATGCAAAAGTCAGTATTCTGGATAGTCCCTTTTTGAGAGGTAAACAATAGTTTCATGGGTTATGTAGCCTGCTGACCCAAAAAGGGAAAGGGAAGGAATGTTTTCTTTCTCAATTAATGCGGCAAAAAGATAGACCTTTTCATCCCTGAGAAGATTTTCAGATTTTTCAATCAGCAATCGTGCGTAACCGTTTCCACGATAGTCAGGATGAACGGCAAGTCGGTTGATCCAACCCCTTTGCCCATCATGTGTGACGATAACAGCACCAACAAGAGAAGTGCAACTGTCCATGTCAAAAATATCGACATCATCCTCAACAAGGACAATAAGCCAAGTGCTTGTTGATTCCAATCGGTTGCTGAGATTTTCAAAACTGTCTCTCCCCTTAGGTTTAAATGGAAGGTCTGATTCAGTCCAAAGTTTAACCAATAAGTCATAGAGCCATTTACTGAGCTCTTTGACAATAATGGGTTTCATAATTTAAAGCCAAATCCTTGTTTCTTAACTATTTAGTTTCTATAACATTGATGGTTACCTAATACGACGACCGTCCTCAGCAAAGACCAATAACCTGTTTGATGGAAGGGAGACAACGATTTTATCTCCTTCATTTACATGCTGTACTGTAATTGATTCGGGTTCATTATAAAAAATTGTTGTGCCACCGAGGTCTATTTCGAATTGCATGTATGTACCCATAAATGCTCGATGCATTACTTTTCCAGTAAAGTTGTTTTCACCTTCGCCAAGTTTAAATCCATCGTATCTCGTCATTACCTTCACTTTTGTACCCTTATCCAATGTTTCATCTATATTTACGGTAATGCTTGATCCTGTGGATAGTTTGACAGTGGTTTTTTCTTTAGACGAAGATTCCACAACACCTTCTATAACATTTGATTCACCTATAAAAGTTGCAACAAAAAGATTGTCAGGATCATGGAATATCTCAAGAGGTGTGCCAATCTGTTCAATCCGACCTTTGTTGAGAACTGCAATCCTATCGGAAATTGCCAAAGCCTCAGTTTGGTCATGAGTTACATAGACAACAGTCACACCCACACGTTTAGCAATATCTCGGATTTCAGTCCTTAGCTCTACACGAAGCTTATAATCCAAGTTTGAAAGAGGTTCATCACATAACAGGACAATTGGTTCGATGGCAAGAGCACGGGCAAGCGCAACACGCTGTTGTTGTCCACCACTTAATTGGGTTGGGTATTTTTCACCTTGACCCTCCAATTTGACCTGTTTCAGCAACGTATGAACTTTTTCAAGAATTTCTTCTTTAGGCATGCCCCTTATCTTTAAACCGAATCCAATGTTCTCTTCTATCGTCATATGCGGCCAAAGGGCATAGTTTTGAAAAATCATGCCCATGTCTCTTTTTTGGGGAGGGACATTGGTTATGTCTTCATCATTGACAAGAATCCTGCCTGTTTTCGGATATAGGAAACCTGCAATAGAACGCAAAATTGTGGTTTTGCCACAGCCACTTGGACCAAGAAGCGTGATAATTTCAGAATCCTTTACGGAAAGATTTACGTCCTTGACTGCATGGAAATCGTCATAATAAATGTTAATTTTTTCAAGTTTAAGTTCTACCATATCTATTCACCTTATATTCCAGTGAGGGACTCCGCCCGGTTCTTCAGGAGAAGATTGGTGGCGATTAGGCTGATGGATTGCAGGATCATCAATAAGACACCTAAAGCGGCGAAAACACTTGGTTTACCATTTGATATATCTGCAAGCTTATACACAATATTCCCATATTGAGGTTTTGTAATGAGGATAAGAGTGGTACTTACCTCACTCATTGTGTAGACCATGGAAACAAGTGCACCTGCAATGATATTCATTGTTATGAGAGGAATAATGACACGAGAGAGTATTTTGGGTTTAGAGGCACCCAAATTTTGGGCGGCTTCCTCAAGCACAACGTCCGTTTGTTGAAGCCCTGCATAAACAGCACGAACGGTAAACGGGAATTTCCGGACGGTATAGCTAATAACAAGCAAAGTCGGTGGAAAAGCAATGGGATTAAGCGTAAGCAATCCCCAGTTCCTTGGGAAATCTCCAAACATGCGAATGAAACCAATACCCAATACAATACCAGGAATGGCAATAGGGATTGTGACCAATGTATCAAATACGGATTGACCTGCAAACTTCTTCCGGTTTGCAACATAACCCGCAAGAGTTGCCAAAATTATTATAAGCAAGGTGGCAACACTGCTATAGATAAGTGTATTTTTCAAATTGTTGGCAAGTCCACTTGTTTCGCTTGATGAGAAAATTGTCTTGTATGCCTCTAAACTAAATGATTGAGTGCCAATAGAGTA
>WAKA01000196.1 GCA_015523565.1 Candidatus Heimdallarchaeota archaeon
AGATGTGTATAAGAGACAGGCATTATTTTGATCTACATCGAAAATTTTTTTTACCTGACAATTCGGTAAAACACTCGCCTTGAAGAAGGAAAAATATATGGAGGTATCTTTATGAGAGGCACAAGAAAAATTTTGATAAACACTCTATTAGCAGTGATTATATTTTGTGGATTGATTATTTCACCTGCAAAAGCAGTTGGTGGTCAGACAAGTCACCAAATTTTGTATTCACAATTGGCAAACTCTCATGGTGGTCTTGTCAAAGTTGATAATAGGCATCCTTTTTCAAAACTTTTCTCAACTGGTGAAAGCTTTGTTGAGGAAGAAATTTACGTTCAAAAAGAATTTAATCCATTAGTTGAAGAAGAATCTAAATTCTTTTTGAATGCCTCACTAGAAAATGCACTTAATGGAACTAACGCCTATGGTAATCTGACAGAAAATTTGGACTTTTTAATTTCTAATTTGATATATAAAGCATATGTCAATAGTAATAAAAGTTCAATTACGGTAGGTATATTTTTTGCAACAATGGACTTAAGGGTAAATGGATCAACTTTATTAGGCAATGAATTGGTTAGATTGTCCTATGACAGGATATTTTCTTACATGGAACGAACAACAGATACATTTGTTTTGCTTATTGGTGACGATGCAACAGCAAGAAACTTAGTTCGTGCAATATCTGTCTCTGAAAAATCAAAATATGTAAGTTCGATTAAGATTGCTGGTCTAACGCATGGGTATTCAGGAGAAAAAATCCATGGCTTTGTCACTTCAGTGAATTCTCAAGTTGGTATTATTAATGGAGATGATTTGAGAAACTTATTTGACATTGAAGGAGTAAATCTCTTGACAAAAGTATCCGAGATTTTTCTCCCATTTTGTGATCTTGGAAAAGAATTTGATAAATATGGGTCTTCGTCTGTATTGGGCTTTTTCAGTAACTCTGCGATTAACTCTAGGATTTTTTATTTCCAAAATGCAGTTGCTGTAGACCAAATGTATTTATCCATCCTTGATAGTGTCCTTCTTGAAGGAGAATGGAATCTAAAAGAGGAAATCTATTCTCGACCCCTGATTTTGGTAAATGAAGAAGGCGAAGAATTATTTGCAGAACAAACAATTATAGTAAAAGAGGAAATTGTTTTTTCAAATGGAACTATTCCCACAAATTTGACATATGTTTTGGATGAGCAAAGTACCAATTCTACATTCTTAGGTTTTGTTCGTGGAATTTCAAGACCTGGAACTGGTAATGCTAGAATGGCTCGTATCCAAACAAGAGTTACTGTGAAAATTACTCCAAAACCAATTTTACCAAAACCTGTATCAATAACTAAGACAAGAAAAACATATGTCTCAGTTCCCTCTTCAAAAGATACAATTCGATTGTCTAGACCAAATTCTGGGATCAAAATCCTTCCTGTGATTGGAACCCCTGCACCTGGGAGAGGCAGTTCTTCAAGTGGTTCCTCTTCTAGTGGTTCTTCTGGCAGTTCTTCTTCTAGCAGTTCATCAAGCAGAACTCCTCATAAATTAAAAACATTTGAACCACTAGTGATTGGAAAACTGTCCATCAGTGGAAAATTGCCCAACAGTAATTCAATTAAAAATAAATTAGATTCTGGTCTTGTCTATGTAGACAATATTCTTAATGCAATTTACAGCGGATACTCTTCTGTAAAAAATAAGGTTTATAGTTGGGTAGATGGGCTTTTCAAGGATTGGTGGAACAAATGGATGCGTGGGGTAGTCAAATCCATTCTTGACTCCACCGTTTTCAAGGGAACTGCATGGTTCGTCAAGCAAATTAAAAACAATATCAAGACTTGGGTTTCAATTCTTTATTCATTTTATTCAATGCAACTTTCCGCATACAAGCTTTTTGCCATGATGGCTCTATGGGCAATTGGAAAATTTGCTTCTGGAATCCTGAAATATGTAGGAGGAGCCATTAATGATGTTTTATCCACTCTCTCATCAATATTTCATGTAAACCTGACAGCAGTAAAGAAAGCAATCAACGGATGGATTGATTCCTCTGTAAAATCAATAGATTCCGCAACAATATATCTTGAGAAAGAAATATCATCAACCATCAACTTTATTGTTGAAGAATTTAAAAACAGTATTTTTTGGAAGATACTAAGTGCAATGGCAGAGATTGGAAAGGCCATCCTTTCAGATATTTTGGAGATTGCAATAAAAGACTTATTATGGTTAAGTGTTATTGCGCCAAAGGTTTTAAGAGGAAAATTCTTCAAAATGGCAAACTCACTTCAAGATTTCAAGGATGCAACTTTGGACGGAATTGAAGATTTTGCAAATCAGCGACTAAATGACAATGTTAAACTTGATCACGCTCGCAACTTAAGGAAATATGTCAACAGAATTGAAAATGAACAAGATTTGAACTCAATAGTTTCTGCCATCAACAATAAAGCAAAAGACAAAAGAACGGGGGTTATAATTATTCCCTGGTTTGATTTTCTTGCAGAAATTGATACCGAGGACGCTAAAGACCATGTAATTAAAGAATTTAATACAATTATTGGTCCAATGGCTTATCGTGCTACCAATGATGTTAATAATGAAGGTCTTTCAAATCTTATTGATAACAAGAAAGGAAACCAAAGAATGTATATATTGATGGTAAAAGACCCAAACCTTTTGAGTTCAACAATTGAAAAGTTAAAGGTTGATATCATTACACTTAGAATGCATGGTGGTTCAAATGGAGGATTGAATGTTAATTTACAAGGATATGAAAACCTAATGAAAAATCTTGAAGAGATAAAAAGAACAAAGAATGGTAAAAATTATAATGGAAAAGAATATGCCGAATTGTTAAAGGCATTAGGGAGTCTTAAATCAGAAAAAAGAAAGTTGGAAGCAATTGTTAATGACCCTGAAACTGATAAAAGCATAAAAGACCATTATCAAGCAGAA
>WAKA01000197.1 GCA_015523565.1 Candidatus Heimdallarchaeota archaeon
AGTAAATTGTATGACCCTTATAATCACTTTTTAAGGGAGTTTTTGAAAGGATAGGAGCACCACAAGCCGCAAGTTTCAGTATCTTTCTAGGCACATGAATCGAAAGTTTAGGAAATTATAAATAGTAATCGGTTGATGAGTGAATTTTTTTGATTGTTGGACAAAAAATTAAATAATAGACCAAATTAATGGAAAAAAGAACAATAAATCAAAATTAAATAAGAAATTATTCAACCAGAAGGCGAGGAATCGGGAGAATTCCTACTTCCTTATCAAAAGGGAATAAGTCAATCTGGAATGGACGTGTCAAATCCTTTAGTATGGGAGAAAGGAATTGCGAAGGGGGAAAGGAAACCCCAGATGACAAGGGACTTGTAGCTGGAAGAACAAGAAATTGACCACCTTCTGAAATAATACGCGCAAAAGCAGGAAGTTTGACACGTTCACCAACGGATCCAGTCAAAATATAGCTGGGATGTTCATGACTTAGAATAGTCACCTCTGAACATTTGGGAGGAATAAGTTTTCTGTCTCCATGGAATATGAAAATCTCACCGAACTCAATGAAATCAACAAGCTCCACATCTATTGATCTGTTCAATACGAGCTTTATGAAACGGTCATGGTTGCCTTTGACCAAGACCAGCTTTACTTGCTCAGAAATAGGTTTCAAAAGAAATTCAAATTCCCGTTTCTCTTGAACAGTATATCCCTTTGAGAGATGTTTGATGTCCCCGTTGATTATAACCTGTTCAATGGAATATTTGTCGATTACTGCAAGAATGGAAGATTTCAATTCTTTTGTCAATGGTGAAACAGATTTAAGATCACTTCCAATAATCTGGCTTTCCTGACCAAGATGCATGTCCCCTAAAACAAGTGCCCCATATTTCTCCAAGAACAGCATAGGGGTGCCTTCGACAATGGATATGGAATTACCCAAGGGGAATAGATGCATAAGACACATATTCCCATTGACATATTAATCATTTTCACTTTATTCATTATCCAATACAAACGTCCAACCATATAACCAGATTCAAAATTGCCCATCAGGATGCGACAAGTATTAAAATTATCGAGATCATCGTCATTCATGACAAATCAAGTCCCAATAGAATGTGTTTCTCTTACCAAATATTATGGGAAATTCCGGGGTATTGAAAATGTTAACCTAAAAGTTGAGAAGGGAACCATTCATGGATTTTTAGGACCAAATGGTGCGGGAAAGACAACAACCATCAGAATCATGGTAGGACTATTGCGACCAACAAGAGGCAATGCAACAATATTTGGAAATCCGGCAGGATCTTTGGAATCCAGAGAATTAATTGGATATCTACCTTCAGATTTTGAACTTTATAGCCATTATACAGTTGGGGAATATTTGGATTTTATAGAAGATGTACGTGGACCAGCACCCAAAAGGGAGGATTTAGTAAACCTGTTTCAAGTTGATGAGGGAAGGCTATGCAAGAACCTTAGCCGTGGTAACAAGCAGAAGGTCGGAGTTGTTCAGGCCTTTATGCATAATCCAAAAATTATCATTGCAGACGAGCCGACAACAGGGTTGGATCCCCTGATGCAAGAAAAATTCAATAATCTCTTGGTACAATACGCCAAGAATGGAGGCACGGTTTTCCTTTCATCACATATACTCGCCGAAGTGCAGGAAGTGTGTTCCCATGTAACGGTGATTAAGGAAGGATCAATTGTAGCTACTGGAAAGGTAAACGAACTATTGAATCAGGTTCCTAAAAAGGCAATCATCAAAATGTCAGACCCCACATTGAAAACAGACCTTGAAAATATTCCAATTATCAGAAAAATGGATGGAGAAGGTTCAACAATTACCCTGTACTATGATTGCAGTGCCAAAGACTTCCTGAATTCAGTTCCCCTTGAAAAAATCGAGGACATCCTTATCCCACCACCCACTCTAGAAGATTATTTCTTGCCCATCTACCATTCGGAGGTGCAATAATGGGCAAATGGATCAGCCTTTTCAAGAAGGACATTATGCTTAACCGAATGTACCTTCTCGGTTGGATCTTTACCATTATCATCTTCAATTTTATGATGTACACCCTTTACCCAGGAGAAAAGGGAGTACAGGGGATGTTGGGGTTGGTTGACCAAGACATATTCCAAGCAGTTCTTGGGCACTTAAATTCAGATGCGGCACCCGTCTTAATATGGATGAGCTTTGTTTTGCCGACCATGGGTATAGTCATATTCATTGCACTTGCAATGTATGGAAATAGAACAATACTTTTGGAGATGGAATTGGGAACCCATGAAACCCTTTTTACCCTCCCAATTGGAAGAACCGAAAATCTTGTCGTGTCATTCGTCAGTGGTCAAGTAATTACGACAGCTTTTAATGTTATACTAATTCTTCCATGGGTTTTCCCCATTGACGGCAAAACGGTTGAAACAAATATCCTAATAAATCTCTTTATTTTGAATCAACTCTTCTTCACATTAGCCTACTTGTTTGGGATTTTCTTTGGCATTCTTGGTGGAAATCTCGGTAAAACGCAACAAATTACCCTTATAATCATTCTGCTTTTCTATTCTGTTCAAATCATTTTCAGGATCAATGAATCGCTTCAAGACTATCAAGACATGAATTTCATTGGCTGGTACAATCCAAATGTCGTCCTTTTTGAAGACATGCTTCCAAGCAAGGAAATACAATACATACTCGTAGCCTCTTCAATCCTTGTATTATTAAACATTTGGAGCTACACAAAAAAGGAATTTGAAAGGGACATGGCAATGATTAACTTTGAAAGAATTTCATCCTTTTTTTCAATGGCATTTCAACCTTTAAGAACAATTTTTGAATCTTTAGCTTCATCACCCGTCTTCCGTCCATTGATGAAAAAAGGAAAACTTATCAAAAAGGCGGAAACAAACATTCCCCCCAAAAAATCAAGAAGCGCAACTTCAGGGATTTTTGTGTTTTGGGCAAAAGGATTGAGGAAAAAACTGCCCTACACGGCAGATTTCCTTTTTTCAGAGGCACGGGTTCTTGTGATCATGTTTTGGGTTCTTGTCATGTTCTACCCACTGCAGTTCTTTGCCTATCCAGGAGATGAGACTGCACAAGAGATTATATCGGGCTTTTCAGGAGGATTTGCCAACTTGATCACCTATGGATATGACTTGACCACAAAACCTTATACTTGGTGGCTCGTTGCCCAAGCAATTGGAGTCCATTGGTTTTTCATGTTTCCACTGGTTCTTCATTGGGGAAAAAAAATTGTGAATTATGACAAGGATAGGAAAATTGGTGACCTTACAGGGGCCCTCCCCATTTCCCCGTCAATCATCATTGCCCAAAGAATCCTTGCAGTTTTTATTGAACTGCACCTTCTGTATATACAAATGGCAATTTACACAGTACTTTCAAACCAAACTTTCAGATACAATTCAGAAACTCCTTTCTACCTTGCAGCAATATACGGCTTGATCCCCCTTTACCTCTTTCTCACCCTCCTTCTTGCCATCCCCATCCATTCAATAAGGAAAAAGGGAGTAACATCCAGTCGGATACTTGGAGTGGCACTTCTGCTTTGGTTTATCGTCCCATACATGACAAAAACATCCGTTAAGCCAATTGAAACGGGATTGATTGGAATTTATAATCCTGTAAAACCAATCATTGACCTGAGCATTTCTGAAGCGTTCATTCAAATCATTGTCTTGTTTGGAATGACTATACCCTTGATTGCTTATCTTGTGAAATTTGCCCAAAAAATGCCTTTCATAGACGCCTATTGAAAAGTACTATAAGAAAGAAAGATCAAAGGAGACCATTGTAAAAAGTGTTTCCACAAATCATGTTCATGCATCCCCGTAGGTTTAAATTGCCCAAAATTACCAATAAATTATATGACAAATGTTCCTACCTTGTTTTATTCAGGACTATCAACGCTCATGATAATTGCTGGAGGAACACTTCTTTACCTGAAAACACGTCACTTGAATACCAAGCACCTGAAATTATTTTCATTGGGAATTGTTTTACAGGCAGGACTTCCTGCATCCTTCATTCCACAAGCATTCCTTGAAGGAGAAAATTACAAAAGCCTCATTACAGACATGGCAATCGCAGGAGCGATAACACTCCTGATCGGGATGTTGTTGACAGTTTGGAATCTTCAAATTCATCAAACCGCAACAGTACCGCAAAGATTCCTGCTTTTAATTCTCTTTGCAGGGTTCAGCATGGGGTGGATCATGATCGGCACAGAAGTGAATTGGGACGGCACCATATGGAGAATTGAACGAAACAGTGCCATTCGGCTTCTCATGTATGGTCCAGTTGCTTGGATTTTGCTTGAATACCTGAGGCTTTTCATACAGAGTGCAAAAAGGAATCCCTCAAAGTGGGCGAAAATTGCAGTCTCGTATCCAGCATCATATATTATCAGTTTTCTCCTGTTGGTCTTTAGGGAGGAACTTCCTTTTTCAACATCATTTTATCAATTTCCCTCCGCTCTTGGAGCACTTACTCTTGTCCTTGCCCTCATTTATGATCCAACAGCCTTAATAATCCCAGACATATCGGTTGAAAAGGTCATTCTTGCCCAAAGGACCTCTGGCCTTACAGCCATTTCCTATCCTCCAGAGGAAGAAATCCAGCATTCGCTTACTTCTGCAGGTCTACAGGGAATTTTTGCCCTGATCAGGGAGATTTCAGGACGGGAAGAACTTCCCCCTAGATTAGGATATGTAGATTATACAATTGGGGTATATCCAGGCAATGTGAATTCAATTTTTGCAATTACAACAGGTACACATCCATTGCTTGACGGGATATTCAACCATCTCATCAAAAAATGGGACATTCCCGTCATCTCTTCAAACGGGGCGATTGATGCGGACATGCAAGAGGAATTTGCCGAAGAAGTCATAAACAGCCTCAACATCTTCATTCCACAAACGGTCAACGTTTCAGGACAGTGAACTTAAAGCATTGGGACATATGTCTCTAGACCATAAAGGATAAAGGTACTTCTTAGACCACGGTCGGCAAGAAACGGGCGGGACAGCTTTCGGGGTTTCTAGACCATAAAGGTACTTCTTAGACTACTGAATTTGTGACAGAACCAAATGTCAAAGATGAGTTTCTAGACCATAAAGGTACTTCTTAGACTCGAATTCTGCATTAGTAAAAAAGTCAAGCTAATGGGTTTCTAGACCATAAAGGTACTTCTTAGACTTGAATCATAGATATCTGAATCGTCCAGTGTCTGGTTGTTTCTAGACCATAAAGGTACTTCTTAGACCCCCAGCCACATCTTTGCTATCAAGGATGGGTTGGGCTAGTTTCTAGACCATAAAGGTACTTCTTAGACCATGCTTTTTTTCTTAAATGATGATTTGTGTATTGTCAGTTTCTAGACCATAAAGGTACTTCTTAGACTTCCTTGTGGATTTCAGTCCACGAGGAAAAGGCGGTGTTTCTAGACCATAAAGGTACTTCTTAGACCCCTGTCGGGGAACACATACCCCGTCAAGGATGAAATGTTTCTAGACCATAAAGGTACTTCTTAGACAGAAAATCTTTGAGAGGATGCGGTTTTCCCGCAAGTCAATGTTTCTAGACCATAAAGGTACTTCTTAGACCTAAACATTCAAGGTTTTTTGTACAAGTAGCTTGTACGTTTCTAGACCATAAAGGTACTTCTTAGACTTTTTGCACACATTTGTCGTTTCGCAAGAGATGCACAAGTTTCTAGACCATAAAGGTACTTCTTAGACCTCAACACCTCCTATTTCTTTTTCCTGCCGAACAAGAAGGTTTCTAGACCATAAAGGTACTTCTTAGACCTTACTGGCAAACATAACTTTTCTTATACCCTTTTCCTGTTTCTAGACCATAAAGGTACTTCTTAGACCAAAACTGGATCGTTGTTGATTGCATTTGCCATAGCCGGTTTCTAGACCATAAAGGTACTTCTTAGACCCATAGGGGAAACCTCCACAAAGACAATGTTCTTATCTTTTTGTTTCTAGACCATAAAGGTACTTCTTAGACTTCCATTGATGTACAATCTCAACAAAGACACCATACAGTTTCTAGACCATAAAGGTACTTCTTAGACTCAATGACAACATCCATCAATTCCCATTAGAATATCAATGTTTCTAGACCATAAAGGTACTTCTTAGACCCCTTGTGCAA
>WAKA01000198.1 GCA_015523565.1 Candidatus Heimdallarchaeota archaeon
ATATTTATTATGTTTCTTTGAAATGTTATGTGTTCTTTGAAGATATAATCAATAGATAACCTTTAATTAGCTAGTAAGATAGGTATTGATAGGAAGTCCGTAGTAACACAAAAAAAGAAATGCTAAGATAATGGGACTTTCCAAATAAAGGGGTTACAAAAATTGGTGAAGACAAAAGAAAAACGTTCGGATTCAAAAGCAAGATCTGCAAGCGCTGCAGTGTTCTTTAATGACAACAAAAGCATTGCTGGATTTGGAAACCCTTTACGGGCTGTTTTCACATCAATTCGTGAATTGGTGGAAAATGCCCTTGATGCGGCAGAGAAAAGAAATGTAACTCCAAACATTTTGCTGCGACTCCGACGGATGACTGTCGATGAGGTATCCAATTTAATGGACATGGACTCAAGAAAGCTTTCCAACAAAAAACTTGACTTCCTTCAACTTTCCTGCCGGGATAACGGTGTTGGTGTGCCTCGTGAGTTAATCCCCCAACTTTTTGGAACTGTCTTGGCAGGCACAAAATATGGCGCTCAACAAACTCGTGGAAGATTTGGTCTTGGAAGCAAAATGGTACTTCTATATTCCATGTCCACTTTGGATTTGCCAATTCAAATTACAACTCGACCTATGGGCTCAAATGTTACTTATCGGGTCAAGTTGATGATAAATCTTGAGAAAAACAAGCCAATAATCATATCGGATGAAGAAATTCATGAAGGCGACCCTGAGTGGTTTGATGATTACGGAACAGAAGTCAAGGTATCTTTCACAGGAAATTGGGGACAAGCAAAAAATTATGTCCGTGAATACTTTAAACAATTGGCAATAATTACACCTTATGCAGATATGCATATTTTCCTTCCAGGTGATGAACCTGGTACTGAAGACGAATTGGTTTTCAAAAGAGTGGTCGATGATCTTCCAAAACCACCAGAAGTTGTCCCTGTTCATCCTTGGGGGACGGACATTACCACGTTTAGAAGGGAAATGGCGCTTGCAGATCCCAATGATACCGTAGTCGAATTTTTGTCTAAAAATTTCATGGGTGTCACCCCTCAGGCTGCATTGGCATTCTTTGAAGAAGTTGGTGTTGATCCAAACAAAAAGCCCTCCGAACTGACTGAGAAAGATATACGCCGTATTGTGCATGATGGTTTTCAAAGGGCATTACGTGAAGCAAAAGAGGTAAAACGTAAACGTGACAGGGTATTCAAGTTCGATGAACCCCGAGGTGATGCCCTTTCTCCTCTAGGGGCAGATAGACTCCGAAAAGGGATTGAGAAGGAACTTGAACCTCTTTTTGTTGAAGCAGTCACACGACCACCAAAAGCATATGAAGGACATCCATTTATCATTGAAGCCGCTATTGGATATGGGGGTGGCGTAAACAAGGCTGCATCCTCTAAAGGGGTGACTGTCACAGACAATAAAGTCATCTACAGATATGCAAACAGAATCCCTCTAATTTTCGGTGCAGGAAATGATGTAATCACTCAAGTTGTCAACTCAATCAAATGGAATGAATATGGTCTGACGAGGCAGTCCGACCCATTGGCTATTGCCGTCTCCCTTGTCTCCACAAAAATACCATTCCCTGAAACATCAAAGGAATACATTGATAAGGTTGATGAAATTGCAGAAGAAATAAAGCTGGCATTGCATCAGTTGGGGAGAAAACTCAAGTCCTTCCTAAGTAGATCCAGAAGAAAACAAAGAGAGCGTCAACGCCGTTCACGTTTCGAAAAGTATGCCCCAAAAACTGCCAGAAATCTTTTGGAAATACTTGCACGAGCAAACCGATGGGATCCCGAAACAGGGGTGAAACCTGAACGCCTTATCGCAGCCCTTTCATCTGGTGAGCCAAGAATTGGACGATTTGACTTGCCAAGAGGTAAGTCTGTATTTATGGAACCTATATGGATGCCTGAAAAGTGGATCGAAAAATTGACACAAAATGAGATCTTCACTGTTGAGGATTTCTTGAGAACTCCAAACAATAAATTAGCCAAAATATTGAGAAAAAAGGCAGATATAATTGACCAATATAAACGTCAGACTATCTTGATTTTCGGCGAATACGGCGATATCCCTAGTTTACCTCTTGAGTTGCTTGTTCCTCCCGAAGTAGAGAAGAGATTTCATTCACGTGACGCAAATGTACAACTCCCCCATCTCTCAAAAGCGTTACCTCGACGTTGGATAAGGAATTCATGGGATTATTTGGTCACTCCTCCAAGTCTCTTGGATAAAGTCCAAGGATTGCTTCCTAAGTTAATTGAAGAAAAAAAGCTTGAATTGCTTTATGAAATCCAATCATTCAGGAAGAACCCTGTTGATGAAAATGTTGAGAACGTGCTTTCTCAACTTGAAAATTTTGAAAATGGTCAAGTCATAGATTATAAAATAACCAATGAAGATATGGATACACTGGCAGAAATTATTACTCTTGAAAATGAGGAACCTGATCTTGAAGAACCTCAAACAGTTAAATTAGATCAAATCATGAAACCAGAAAACTTCCTTCCAACAGAGGAAGAATTGTTGGCTTTCCCTGACATTAAAAAACGAAAAGTCTCTGACTATATTGAGTTTCTTGTTGAAACAACCCATCCCTCAAATCCATTGAACGTTGATGCAATAGGTTCCGATCTAATAAAAATTTATGTGGAAAAGTTGAAACTGAAAAGTGAGGAATTTCCTGAAATTTTGGAACTTCGAATAGACACCCCCCAACCATGGCTGGACGGATATACCAGAAATGCGTTCAAAAGAAGAAAATTAGCTAAAATTAAAGATTTACTGGATTCTCCACAAGATATTGTCTTGGAAATCAAAGAATTCCAAAGATACATCTATGGAAAGCTAATTGATCTGTTTTTGTCATATGAAACCCCGCTGGACCCATTTTATGGAATGTCTGAGAATACTCATGAATTCTTCCCATTCCTTGAAAAATTAGGCATTGAAACATTGGAGGATTTGGCAACCATTAATTCCAATGAATTGGCAAAGCATCCCAAGATTGATCCATTACGAACTAAACTCTTTGAACAAAGTAAATCCCAACTTATATCTTATCTGATGGAAAGAAACAAAGTTAATTCTCTTCAAAATCTGAAGATTGTTCCTGCTGAGATCAAATCCTATATCCATGAGAATAATCTGGAAGACTTATACAGGTTCCTTTCAATCATCCCTAAAGACGAAAAGATCAAAGAATTGTTGTCGCCCTACAAGAAAAAATACAGCTACAAATTGGGCATGATTGGAAGTCCATATCAAAACTTATTGAAAAAATACGGTATTTTTACTTTAGAGGAGTTTTATTATAATTTTGACACGATTTTCTCTTTCGTCACTGACTCCAATGACAAAGAGAAACTGTCTGATCTATTTGCAATTCTTGCAGAATCTGTTCACTTACTTTCCGAAGAATTAATTCCAAACCTTAATTTCCTTTATGATGCAGGAATTAATACTGTCGGAAAATTCTTGATCTGGTCAAAAGAAGAAGTTTCTCGAATAACTGGCTTGTCTGAAGAATGGGTCTTGCTTATTGAAGAGGGCTTCAAAATTAAGACTATCACATTAAACAAAAAGAAGGATCCATTGATCAAAGACTGCACTATTTTCAATGAATTGGAAATTAATGCACTTCTCGCTTACGGGATTGAGAGGGTTGGACAATTGGCATCAATCCTTTGGAAGGATTATTTGCCGCAATCCCTTTCTGGTTCTAAATTATTCAAGCATATGGAAATTAACGAACAGCTATATATGCCATTGGAAAAAATAGAATCTTTCTTCAAGGATGACACTTTGAACAAAAACTTGAAGTCTGCCTTTTCCAAATTAACCAAAAAAGGCATTCATAATTTCAAGCAAATAATGGAAAGACCCAACGCCCATATTTCATCAATGGTGACTGGCAAAAAGGCTAAAGAGGCAATAGATCTCTTTCTTTATCTCATTGATCATCCAGATCTAGAAGAAATCAATAGTGACAGCCCGCTGTTCCAAGTATCCCAAATCTACAATGCAAAAAGGAAACTGGAATTGTCACTTGTTCACTTAAGCGAATTCACAAGTCCTGAGATTGAAACATTGGGTAAAGAAGGTATTCGAACCATCTATCAGTTCTACCTATTGCCTATGTCCAAAAAAGAAAAAATACTCGGCATTTCAAGCAAAACAATCAAAAGCAAACTTCAAAGATCAACCCTTAAGCTTCATGGTACTCCAATTGCCATTGAGACCCAAAAAGGCAAATTCAGAAGTGCTTTTGAATTTGAAGTTGACGGAATTTCACATTTTACCACCGTTGAAGTTGATTCATTGATACAGGCAGGATATGATACCATTGAAAAACTCTATTATCTCACTGACGTGAAAACATTCGAGGTATACGGCTTACAATGGAATGTCATTTCACAAATGAAATCATTGCTGAGGTCTCCTGCAATACTTCTTTCATGGAAACAAAAAATAATTGATGAAGCAACCTCAGATGAAAAACAGGAAAATGAGGAAGGCAAGACTGAAGAAACTCCTGAAAAATTCATTTACATAACATTGACTGCGGATGAACTTAAAAAATTGTCAAAGGCTAAACTGACTAGGGTCTTTGACTTCCTAACTGCTCCTAGCGAATATCTTTCACAAATTTTGGGTTGGGACATTGAAAAAACAAAAGAAAGACAAACAACGGCTATCTTGCAAGAAGTGGGAATTGAACTTGAATCTCTAAACCTCTTCAGACCAATACAGATTGAACATCTTAAACATGCAAATCTGTTGACTGTGGAGGATCTCTATTTCTCCACTTTTGAGGAAAGCTGGTTTTCTGACCTTGTCCCATGGGAGGCGATTGCCACAATCAAAAAGCTATTGCAATTGCCTATTTCTTTTGCAGAAGAAGAATTGGGTGAAGAAATAATTGAAACACTTCAATCAAGTGGAATTAAGACAATAATTGATTTCTTGTTGACTGGGGATAAGATCCTTGAACAAAAAACATCCCTTCCAGCAGAAAGGTTTGAAAATCTGAAACATGCATTGGAGTTTTCATCACTTGTCGAGGCCTATGACAAGACAATATTCTTCACACCAAATCTCAAATATTTTACTGCCAAAAAACTTCACCAGGCTGGAATTACAAAAATACTGGATCTATTGTCCACTCCCGTCTCTCAAATTGCCAAAATAACTGGACTGTCCAAGAATGAAATTAAAATCATTCTTGCAAACATTTCAAGAGAAACTGTCAATGAAGCAGAACAGGAAAACGGTATTCCTCTCAAGGACATTCGTCTTTTCTCAAAAAGTGAAATTCGAATAATCTCAAAATCGGGTGTGTTTGAAAGCAGTGATATCGACACTCTACAGGAACTGAAATTTCAACTCAAATCTAATTCATTCATAGATGACCCCCTTTTGGCGGCTCTTATCATGGATGCACAAAAAATACTGGATCTGAATTTGAAGTATTTCCCATCCATTCCGACAGTACAACTTGAAAAGCTTGCAAGTGTTGGAATACAAACACTTTCCGATTTGCTTTTCGTTTCAGAGGAAGACCTTCCTGAAACCGATAAAGAAATTGATACACTGGTAACAAGATTAACCAACAGGTTTATCGATTTTAGACCATTTGTTGCAATGGAAAAAATACCTGCAAAAGCAATCTCTTCATCTGTTATTGACGAATCAATTTTGGATGCATGGTTAAATAATCCCGAATTGTTGAACGCAGAAGCCCTAAGAAGATTGCCTTCCATGCTCTTGCTTGAATTTAATCAATCTCCTTTTGCAGAAGTCATTAAAACCCCACAAGAATTCATCGGTGAAGAAATTGTCGCCGAAATTCTGATCAGGTATGACCCAAATCAAGACACTTGGCTGATGCCCCTGTTTCAAAAATTCAATGAAGTGGGTTATCTAATTAATTTAAGCCAGATCTCCAATATCCCAATAACTGTTTTGAAACTTGATCCAATAAGTTTCAGGGCATTGATTAAGGCAAATCTTGTCAGCGTTGAAGAACTAATTCTTAGGGATCCCTATGAACTCTCTGAAAAAACCGGTCTTTCACTTAGGTTCTTTAGAGATCTAAAAGAAGATTTCTCAACTCACAAATATCGGGAAATTTTTGAAAAAATTGCCCTGCCAATACACTTGATACCTGACAATGAGGTGTTGCAACACCTTGAAAATGTAGGTATTCGATTTTTGGATCAGGTACTTCTCTATTCATCATCCAATGATGAACATATAAAGAGGATTTATGATTTCCTGTTTTCTGGAATTCTATTTCTTTCAGCATTTCCAGGTGAAATGGAACTTGCCTTGGAAGGGAAATCAAAAAACATTATTGAAGGAATACTTTATCTACGAAATCAAGGTCTGGAATTGGATATACTTAAAGATATTGTAAATCTTGGATGGTATTCTTGGTCTAACCTTGCAATTCCATTGCAAATAAATAATGAATGGACTGAACAAAATCATGTATATTCAGTTCAGGATTTGCTCTATTATGTATTAAATGAAACTGTTCCTGAAAATATAATGTCTCATGTCTCTACATACTTCGATAGTCCCTTATTCCTTCCACTAAATGGGTCTCTGCTTGTTGATCTAGTCTACACCTATCGTTGTTTTTCAATTGTCCAAATATTCAGTAATCCCCTCCTTATTTCACTGTTGCCTGCTGATTTAAGAAAAAACATCAAAGAAACCCCTCCAAAATTAGTTAAGGAAGTCACTCTTGGAGTCGATCTTTTCAACAATATTTCAAGTAACGTATGGAGGTTCCTCAAAAAAGAAAATGAAAAAATCACTGTCCAAGAAATAATATCATCTCCAAGATTTCTCTCCAATTACAAGGGCATTCGCCAATCAATTCTTAAATCTGCAAGAGATGCCCTAAAAGTTCCATTAAGCAGGATTGTGCATGAAAATGGCAGGTTGTCACATACTTATTCCAGTGTTTGGCTTGATGAATTGATTTTCTTGTTGCCTTCCCTTTACACCAGTGATGAAGAAAGAGAGAAAATAAAACAAATCATCTCAATATTGAATGGAAAATTCAGTCTTGTTGCTGAACCTCAATTCAATGAGGATGTCATGTCAATTGTCTCAACTGCATTTGGTGAAAAGATAACTGGATTCCATCAATTTTGGGCAGTTTCTTGGTCGAAGGCAAAAGCCATCAGAAATTCGAACACCGAATTTGCTAAATTTGTACAGGGAATCATCAATAAGGCATTCCTCTCACTTTCATCAATCGTTGAAATTTCCAAAGAGGAAGTCTGGAATTTCTGGAAACTTGGGATCATTACAATTGCAGACCTTTTGCTGACCCCTCCTGAGTCCTTGTCAACTCCATACTTCTCAAAAAGACGACTCAAGGAAATCCAAGAATACGCAATGAATTTTATCTGTTCTTCTGATATTTCTGAAGAATTACCTGCAATTGATGTGTCCTTAATGGAAGAACTTACTTTCATTGAAAAAGACGGCTTTGCAAAATTGCCTTTGCTTTATGCGACAACTTCGCATCCATTGGGGCGAAAATTCCATTCCTTCAACCAAATACACTTTACTTTGGCCCAACCGATTTATTTGACCAAACTGGCAGAAGTCTTATCCCTTGAAGAGGTTAAATCCTTATTCAAGCTACGGATTGTCTCACTGATTGACTTGTTGGTTTACAATCAAACTGAAAGACTTCCAAACAAACTTCAGGATTTCAGTAAAAGAATTAAATTTGTCTCTGAAAATATATTGCCAATTAAACAGGAAATTCAAATCAATCACCTTTCACCTCCAGACAAATTATCCCAGTTCTTCAAGGAGAACGAACTTAATTCTGTTACTGATGTGATTGAGTATTATTCCATCAATGAGGATTCATTTGGTGCTGAATTAATATATGCAAATCTAAGATATCTTCCTTTCAATCCAAAAACAAAAATGGAACTGAAAAATGCAGGTATAAAATCGCTGATGGATATTCTGTTAATCCCTCCCTCTAAAATTGAAGACATATTCAACTATTCTGATTTCATTGAGCAACTATCTCTTAGACATGTTTCCAATGAAATAGAAAAAACCCCTCTGAAAATCAAGGA
The DNA here is from genome assembly GCA_015523565.1 of Candidatus Heimdallarchaeota archaeon. Taxonomy (GTDB): domain Archaea; phylum Asgardarchaeota; class Heimdallarchaeia; order Heimdallarchaeales; family Kariarchaeaceae; genus WAKA01. The sequence continues at coordinate 8,136 of WAKA01000198.1, forward strand.
ACTCGACAACTTAAGCTCCAAAGGTATTGAACGACTGTTATCAAATCACTATATTTCTGTTATGGACATTGAAAACATTCCAAAAGGTCTTAGCAAAGCAGACGAGAAAATATTGTCAAAAATACTTGATGTCTTAAAGCTCCCAGCATATGTATTGCTGCATCTTAATGAATTTAATGAATTTGCTTCATTTTTGTTAAACATTAAAGACAATACCATTCAGGATATTATTGACCGATTAGTTGAAACCCCTGAACAACTGCAAGAAAAACTGAAACAAATAGACAATGAAATGCTCAATTCAATACCCAGTAACCTGAGACCATTGAACATGTTGGAGGCAATTAAGGCTCCAGAAGCTAGAAAACTTAATGCAAACGGTATTTTCATGTTTAACGAGCTATTGAAGAATAAACCAATTGTTGTCCAAATTCTTGGTGAAACTGCATATTCCGAAATTGAAAGAAGTCTGAAAGCTCCTGTTACAAATATCGTCAATCTTCCAAAAGAAATATTGGAAAAGTCTAAAAATATGGGTATAACAACCGTTGCAGACTTACTTGACGATCCAAGGTCCAGGAACGAATTTGAAGATATTACACTCGTAATTGCCAAAGAAATTAAAATTAAAGACCTCTTTGATTCTGCATTGACAGAAGCTTTGGAGAAAATAAATGTCTATACTTTTTCAGATCTCATGGAAAATACAGATATTTCTGGACTTGGAGAAAATGGACTGAAAATTGTTCAACTGCTAAATCTCAACATTGGTAGGCTAAAGTCTTTTAATTCACAATGGGTTAAACAACTGGCCTCAGAGAATATCTTTCGCGTTTGGCAGTTCCTCACCACTGATGAAGGACACATGGCAGATATTCTTGGAAAGAATGTCAGTTCAATCCGACAATTCAAAGAAAGCCTTACCCTGAAAGAATCCAATTTGAATTTAACACCAAACCCGTTGTTCAATGAATTAAAACAATTTGAGGAAATGCTTAATCTAGGCATCTTCGATTTCCAAGATTTCTTTGGTGACTTGACCCCCCATTCAAAAAGCTTTATTGAACTAAAAGAAAAATACCTATGGCTGTCACAGATTCTTAGCCTTCCCATTTGGAAATATGAGGAATTTTGGAAACTTTCGAAGGACGAACGGGAAAAAATTGCATCAAAATCAGAAAAAGATGCAACGCTTTTGTCTCTTGCAATAAGAAACACAGATCTAATTGCTAAATTACTCATGAAAATCATCAATAATGCAAACAGAATCATCTCCCAAAATTTTGAACCTCTTCAATTCCCTGAAGAAATAATTCTAGAACTTCAAGACATGGGGATTCTTGAATTCCATCAATGGATGTTCGAATTTATTAGGGGAAATGAATTCACAATTGAACATAAGGCATCCAGAAACTATTTCAGAAAATCTCTTCTATCTACTGGGTTATCTTCCAAACAAATCAGACGTGCATTTAAAGAAGGTTATTCTCACATATCAGATATTCTTCTTAACGGAATAGACACATTCACCAAAAAGTTAAGACTAAAGAATCCTCTGGATATTACTTATAATGCCCTAAAATCAACAATGCAACTCTATCCCATTGGATATTTCCCAAGAACAGTTCTTCAAGCATTGGATCAAAGTGAATTCAACGATTGGTTACAATTATTGGGAACAATTTATAATTCTGATCTGATAGATGTTCAAGGGCTTACACCAAAAGCAATTGCCAATGCAAATGAACTCTTCTCCATCGGTATTTGGGAAACCACAGTTCTCAGAGGACTTGGATTACAAAAACTCAAGAAATTGGCTTCTGAAGGAATAATGACCATTGGAGACATACTTATCTCCAAAATGGAGGATATTTTGACTTTACTGTCCATGAGTCAGGAAGATTTCTACAAACTAATGAGTTCTTTAACAAAAGCAACTATAAATAAAGCAAGAAAAGAAGACATAACAAGACTTTCGTTGTCACGAAAAATCAAGGTCAGTGAACTGGAAACCTATCAACATCATGGTATTCGATCTGTACTCCAAATTGCTATTAGGGCTTATAAAAAACCAAAAGATGAAAAAATGATTGCAGGCATCAATGATATCTCCAGAATTTTGGATATGCCCCTGGAAGTTGCAGAACTTCCAGAAAATGTTAGGAAGAAAGCAATTGAAGCTGGAATAAAAACAATAGGACAGTTTTTGGTCTTGCCAGATGATACTCTAAAAACCTTAACAGGCATAACTCCAAAACAAATCCAAGCATTCAGAAAAGATATTCCATACGATGCATCTAAATTGAAAAAATTGGATAAGAAAGCATCATCAAAGAAACAAAAATCAAGTGGAAAGGCTAAAAAGAAAACGACTGGATCTACCCCTCCTCCAAAGGAGAAAGCAAAACAAAAGAAAAGTGATAAAAAAACCACCTCTTCAAAAAAAGGAAAGAAGGGTAGCAAAAGGAGTGTGAAGAAATAATGACCAAGATAGAAATTCCCGTTAGAAATTCAACCATTTTACCCCCTGATAAAGGTGTTGTCGAAATTGACCTTGATTGGAGCGTAAAAGACCTGAAAAGTTTCTTGAAAATTGAATTTGGATTGCCAAGCTTGAAGTTTATCCCATTCCTCAGATCAAATAAGAAATGGTTCAGACTTGAAGGCAACAAACTGCTTTCTGATTATCCATTTGATGGAAAACGATTGGAAATTGACTTGAAGAGAGAAATTGACTTAACCAACTTCAAGGAATATTTCAAAACCATGGTAAGTAGATATGACAAAGACAAAACCCTCCCATATGGAATTCTCTCTGTTGATAATGTCAGTGCAGAGGAAACAAGAAGAAGATTGGTCAATATTGTTGAAAAATTTGTTGTGGATGCATTGAAAAATCCTAATGATGCAAAACTCTATATCCCTTCAAGAGGTGGAGACAATATAGGCTTTGATGAGGATTCTGAATACGTGTTACTTGGAAGGCAAAAGATTGAAAGGGCATTCCGGAATCTCTCTTCCGTAAAATCATTTGCCCAATTAACCCAGCTCATGTTGATAATTGAAGAAATTCTCAGCAGAAACATCCATAACACAAAAAGGGATATTTTCTACAACGATGTCAACACATTCGAAACTCAAAGCACCTCTGATAACTTGATTGAAGATCTTAGTGCATTGCTACAAGTGACAAGACCATCTTTACATGTAACCGCAACATCCAAAGGCATTGTAATCGGAAGACTTCAGTTTGAAGAAAAAGGAGACTTCATTGATTGCACAAAAATAGGGACTGGAAAATCCATTGCACCTGCAATAGATGATATAGAGAATATGCAGAGTGACGCTGAATTTGCCCTTGTCATAGAAAAAGATGCAGTATTCAATAGACTTGCTGAAGATCAATTTTATGACTACGTTCCCTCAATATTGATCACCGCAAAAGGACAACCTGACATGGCCACAAGAATGTTCCTCAAGAAAATTGACGAGGAACTGCAGATCCCAATCCTTGCCATAATGGATGCTGACGTATATGGAATAGAAATCATGAGGGTGTATACCGTCGGTTCAAAATCTCTTAGCTTTGAAGCAGCCAATCTTGCAGTCCCTAACATGAAATGGCTGGGTCTCCTTCCAAGCGATCTGACAGAAGAATCTGGTTTCAATATTCCTGCATCCACTCACATCAAATTGACAAAAAATGATGAAAACAAAATCAAAATCATGTTGGAGGAGGAATTCGTCAAAAGAAAACCCGAATGGAGAAAAGAACTGGAAATCCTTCAACAGCTTGGAGTCAAGGCAGAAATACAGGCCTTAAATGCCAAGGATCCTCAATTCATAACTAACCAATATCTACCTGACAAATTGGAAAGTGCAAGCTTCATTTAGCGGGATTCCATCCTTTGTGTCCACAGTAATGGCATGTATAAAGCAACCTTTCGTTTCTCATGATTATCTGGTCTTTCTTTCCAAGAATGGTTCCACAATTTTTGCATAGGTCAACTCTTCTATGACCAACTCTTTTCAAAACTAACTGCCATGGAACAAATGAACTGATTCTGTTTGTGATACAGGTCTCACAGGTAATGTCTTTGCACTCATCAAAAAATTCCTTCAAGGGTGTTCTTGCACAGGTAATGGTCATTTCAAACTTCGTTGGCTTCCAATCACCTCGAACACTTAATATTTGCTCATCTTGATCTGCATTGGATAATGAATTGAAAATAGACATGTCAACCGGTTCTATCTCAATCAAGTTCTTGAATTCTGAAAGCCTGTTGTCTCGCTTTTCTGCCAAATCCTCCGCAGTTGACCTCAAACGCATGGGCTTTGCCTCTGGAAACAATCGAGACAGTACATGGAAAATCTCTTCCTTTCCCTGCCCAGACAATCTAATGACTATCCTGTCAATTAACGGCTCTGTTTCTGGTGTGATTTCTATTCTTTCGTACATGTTATAATCAATTCATTACACAAGTATTTTAAAGATATTCCTTTCATTATTTAAAAAATATATTTGCTTTTTTCGCGTTTTTAGCTCATTCACTTGAAACCACCATATTGATATCACTCAAACTTTCCTTCATTATGTAAAATATAGTCGCAAGCACTTGAGCAAGTTAAAAAAAATTTATTAAATTTGAAATGAATAAGCTTTCAAAAGCAAAAGAAAAAAAGTAGTTGGCGGTAACTACATTTGCATCCCGCCAAAAAATAATGGAGGCTCCAACAATAGTGACAGTAACAACCTCTTATACTGATCTTGCAAGAAATGCAGAGGAAATCCTGAAACAAGCCATTAGCGCTGGTGATCCCGCGGATTTCATTAAAGGATACAATCTATATGAAAAGGCAATCTTATATTTTGAAGGTGTAGGCAAAACCAAAGAGGCTAATATCCTCCTCGGTCGACTCGAAAAAATATTACAGGTTGTCATTGATCGTGGTGACCTTGAAGCACCTTTCTATGCAAAACTTGGACCATTTTTCGTCTTATATGCCTATCACTTCAAAGCACGGATCTTGGAGGCGTTAAATCAGGATCTAAGCTCTGCCGTAAAAGCAAGGGTCGGCGCCCTTGAAATTGCTCAAGGTATCGAATGGATTGAACAAATCATTAACATAATTGTTGACCTATTGTTGGAAGATTTTGACGACTACTGCTTACGATACCTGAAATATGCAAAGGACAAAAAGGCAGAACTTTTGGATGAACTGGAAATGCAGATTTCACAAATGCAATCCTCCAATAATAGAGGATGGCTCTTCAAAAAGAAAGTCGATCCAAGAACAAAAGCTGAAAAAATCTATGATTCATTCCTCCATCTTATTGGTTTGATGGTTGAAAGATATTCAAAAGGAGAGTCCATTCTTAAGGACGCATTTGAAATATTACGGACTCTTAAAGAGTATTCCAATGATGATTTTGATTATTTGGATACTCGTATCATGGCTCTTGAAGCACATATCAGAGGATTTGCCACAGAGGACATTGATTCTTTTGAAGAATCCCATGTACGGTCAAAAATCCTTCCGTACACTCTGATGGATAATCCTAACTTGAATGAACTTGAAAACTTAATGAGGGCATATGCCAGGAAAATGGGATTGGACATCCCTGTCTCCATTTCAGAAGTGCCCATCTTGGGTGCTAACCCAGCAGGATCCCCGCATTTGGCTGTGGTGGGACAAACGGGTGTTGGAAAAACAACTCTTACAAAACATATACTCAAAGAAAACAAAAGAGTCCAAGATACCACCGTCTTTGTCTTTGATCATCACTTGGAATATTCCGATATCGCAGATCAAATAATTCAAATTGGCGGTGAGCAAAAACCAGAAGCAACACTTTTCTTCCCTGTTGAAGAAATTGGAGAGACATTCAAAACAGCTCAACAATTGATCCGTGACCAACAAAAAGTGTTTTCACAGGAAGGGGCCTCTCCTGAGGATCTTGCCAAAAAAATCCAAGATATTGAAGAACAAACCCGACCGAATGTCATGCGTTTCGTTATTGAAACAATTGAAGGGCTCCTTGATAAAGAGGAAGAAAGAATCCTGCCAACCGATTCATTGGACACCGTAGTTTTCTGGATTACCATGGATGAACCATGGATTACCACAACAATCATTTCAACAATCCTAAAACGACTTTTGAACATGGCTATCCAAGAAAAAATAACCAACAATGTCATTATTGTCACTGAAGAGGCACAAAACCTTTCCAATGATAAATGGCTGAAAAATCTGGCATCTGAAGGCAGAAAATTCGGTCTTTATTTGGTGGCAATTTCACAGGCTCCTGAATTTGATCCTTGGGTTGTCAGCAATTCTGAGCTTCTCATATTCAAATTAAGGAAATCATTTAGCGTTAATTCAGACCTCCATAACCTATTTACCCCCCCAATCATGAAAATGATTCCTGTACTTGATGTTGGCGAATATTTGAGCTACCATCGAGACTTAAGGTCTTGGGTTTTAAGCTATAACCCTGAAATTCTGTCTCCTGTACATGCAAAGCAGGCGGTAGAAGCCAAAATTGAACAATTAAGAAAAATTGTGGGGTCTTAACTCAAATCTGGAATTTTCTTGACTAATAAAAACTTGCTAAACCTATCATATCCGATACCGTTGGAAAAATCTGTCCAACACCACCTGTAATTAATTTCATAGCATTCATTGGCGGTGTCAACAGTCATTTCTCCTGAAAAATAATTGCAACCTATCCTCATGGATTTCAAATAAATTTTTGCAATTTCCTTTGAAAATTCCAAATCTGATAGCTTTGCTATGAGTCTAATGATATTTCTCAATGGCAATCGATGAGACGGACTTGAGGAAACAATAATGGAAAGAAGCCTTACTCCCTCTTTTTTAAGAATCTGCCTTATGTCTGTCAAAGGGGAATAAATTCGCATAAAGGAAATTATCTGAAGTATGTCAGTCTGTAATTGACCCGAAAATTCTGGATGCTTGATCAATTGCTCAATCCTTTTTTCGGTTTCCACCGAATAAAACATAAATGTTTATTGATATTTTCACTTATAAAGAAACGGTAATTGAAATCTAAGTATCCCCCATATTTTTTCTGAATGTCCAAATAGAAAAGAGAAGAGATTTAACTTTACGAATTTTAATCGGAATGTGGAAAGTAAAAGACGTATTAGGCAAAATCTAAGGCTGGAGATTGAATCAACTGCCCGTGAAATTCAAGAGCTTGAGGAGGAACTCAGCTCCAATCCCTCACCAGAAAAAGAACAAAACTTGGAAAAACTAAAATCATACTACGACAAACTACAAAAGCAATATGAAAGTATTTCTGGAATGGATCTTGAAACCGCATCGAAGCTAAAATCAATCAAGGTCACCAATAGTTCCTCTTCCAGTTGGACGAAAAAACTCATTCTTTCTATTTCTGCATTGCTGATGGCAGGCGGATTTTATAACATGATGTTACAGGCTCTGCAGGGATATACCATTAATGAGGTGATCATCGATATATCATCTGGATTTTTGGTCAGTGATTTTGACAAGCTAATTGCAAAAACTTTGACTGATCCTGCATTGACAATCATAGTTGCTACAGTTCTTTCTGGATCTATACTCAATCTAATTGGTGAACTTCTCCCCTCATCCAAACAAATTGATTGGATTGAAGCTGGAATGATTTTTATTGTGGGAATTGTCATGAGTTATTCCCTTCTTGGAAATCTCTTAGGTTTAATGTCTGAAGGCGATATTCGATGGATTTTCATTGATTTTGCATTTACCGTTGCCTTCATTCTTCTCTTGGCGGGAATTGCAGTGGGCTTTGCAAGCTTATTGTCAACTCCTGAATGGAATGATTATAAGGTATTGGGAATAATTGAAGCCTTGTTCATTATTGCCGCATCCGGTTCCTATTTCTTGGGAATCATCCTTGGTGGTGATCAAAATATCCTTTACCAATGGCCAAACATCTTCCTTTTGCTTTTGACCGCAATGTCAATTCGTACAATTCGTATGCTAATCAGAAAAGAAAGCTAGTGGAATGTTTCGCAGTAGTTACATTATTATTTCCCCATTCTTTTGACAAGTAAGTAAATATGAGTGCTCGCCCTGATGTGATCTGTTGGTCCTGTTTGCAACGGTCTCCCCTTGGCAAGTGTATCCATTGCGGGGAAACATTGACACTCCCTGTTGCCAAAAAAGAACCCACTGAAGAAGATATCAAAAAAAAATTTATCATTCAACTGCAACAAAAGGATGGCAGTACAACTGAATTTTACTATACCGACCTATTGAAAATCGTCAAAAAACATTTCATGGTTTTAAAAGAAATAATTGTTGCGTCACCTCAATTCATCGTGTCAATGAAAAATGAAAATGACAATGTTGATGAAAAATTTCAAAACCTTTACGAGGAAAGCCAACAGTTTATTCCAGGATTGGTTCCAATACTCCAAAGGGACACTAGATTGGGAATTAACCAATATTTGATCTCATATTCATTTCTGCCTCAAACAAAACCATCCACAGGTCTAGTGAGGAATATCTTTTATTTTCTCTCCATTTTCAGTGTTATAATATCTGGTCTTCTTGTTTCGATCAAATACTTCAATATCATGAACCAAACAAATTATGGCTATCTAATGATCCAAAATTTTTACAATCCATGGGTTTGGGTTAATACTGCAATTTTCTCTTTAATCATCTTGGGTGTATTGCTGATAAGAATGAAAATCATTGAATTGGACTTTTTGAAACTCTCTGGCTATAGACCAAAATTCCTTTGGATATTTGTCCCTCCCTTTTATGAAATGGGAACGCTTGGGTATCTCGTTATCGAACATAAACCTCATTTCAATAAACATGCCGCAATAGTCTCCTCATTTCGGGGAAATTTCATAAGTTGGATAATATCGTCAATTCTTCTTGCAGTAACATCCTTCTTGAATTATCGAAATCCAGAAATGGCCACTCAATTCGGCAAAACATCCATTGTTGCATCTGGATACTATGAACCGCTGATTTTTCGATTGCTTGAAATGCTTTTCTCATCAGAGGTTTACGTGAAATCATTTTTGTTTCATCCCGCCTTTATTGCCTCCCTTATCACCTTTTATATAACTGGTCTCTCTTTTCTGCCTGCAATTCAACTATTCGGCGGATCAATTGTCCAATCTTCATCAAATAGGCTGATTGCTTATTTCACAACTTTCCTTGTCGTCATTGCTCTGTTCTATGTTGGATTGATTTGGTTAGCCATCCTGATTTTTCTTTTCCAAGACAGGTTCGGAAAAATTTATGTGCTGAATGGGGCAAGCACAAAACCTAGATATTGGAAACTGATTGTTGCCTTAATTCTTGTTGTCTCAATTCTTACATTTCCTCTTCCTTTAAATTAGATGAATACAAACAAGGTTATAATCTGGCGAAAAAAAAATAATGTGTGAAGATTAAAAAAGATTATTTGGAATATGCCCTAATTGCAATTCTCCTTCTTTTAGTCATTTCCTTCACTACGGGATTCCTTGGAAACACATTGGGCTATAACTTGGTGGTCATACAAAATCGGGATCCAAACTCCATGAACCCCACTTATGTTCAGGGGGATATTTTTGTCATCAAGAAAATGGCCCCAGATCAAATAAATCTTGGAGACGTCATTGTATACAAAAACAGTAGGAACGAATTAATTATACATAGGGTCATCCTGATAAAAATAATAGAGGGGGAATACTTTTATGTTGTAAAAGGAGACAACCCAATCACCAATTATAGACCTGATATTGATATCAACGGATTCTTTATCTCCTATAACCAAATATTGGGTGTCACAAAATATCGTGTTCCCATGGTCGGTCATATCAGCCTTGCAATGCAAAAGAACCCATCTATTCAAATCATGATCTATTTCTTGGCCGCAATTGCAGGACTGGCAATCATCTTTTGGCCAGAAGAAGAAAAACAAGAGGAAGAGGAATTCGTGGATATCAGCTCTTCACAAATTCGAAAATATTTCTCTGAAAAATTCTCATCAATCCTTAACGCAATTCCGAACCCCAAAAATCCAAAAACAATCTCCAAATTCAATATAATCCGATTTGTCACAATTTTCACTATTGTTGTGTTATTGACATTGACATACTTCAATCCTGGATTTTTCTATTCCGATGGCATGGATCATTCAACAGGATTTGTTGCCCTGAAAGTTGAAACTGAAACCCGAAGGATCTCAAATGAGACAATAAACGGACAGTTGGTTACCGTTGTCTTTTATCAACTCCTTGTCCAATTATATGATGAAGGAAAATTCCTCCAATCCATCAAAAGCTTTTCTGTTGATGTATACAACCAAGACAACGAAATTGTATCCCATACGATTTGGAACCAAAAAGGAAAAATTACTGGATTGTTTACCGTTGGAGCCTCAATCATCTTCGAAACGTCCAAATATGGAAATTCAACACAGGAAATGCTTGTATTTGTCACCCTTAAAATAAATAAGGGATTCTCTACCATGGAAACAAAAGGATCAACGAATTTCACTTATGTCCCACCTACCCAATAAAATTTTGAAATGAATTAAAATAGAATTGTCCTTGTTTCAAAAAAGCTTTAATTGACTTGAAAATCATTTAAATGTGAATACTGTACAACAACTTTACCATTACTGCCGAACCCCTCATCTTGGCGATGTAGAGGAAATTGTCCAAATAAATAGATTGGCGCTCCCCGAAAATTATTCCATGGGTTATTTCATCCAGTTAATCAAGCAATGGAAGGATACAAGCGTTGTCTCAATAAGAAACGGGAAAATTATCGGCTACATCATTTGCAAAGTTGAAAAGAAATCCTTGATCGCATTTAAACGCCGAAATTTCCCAAGGGGACATATCATGAGCGTGGCGGTTCATCCAGAGTATAGAAGGCAGGGTATAGCCAGCGAAATGATGAAATTCGTCCTCAATCGGCTTAAATATATCAAGAACCTTAAAGAAGTCATCCTCGAAGTAAGGGAGTCCAACCGATCCGCCATAAGGTTATACCAAAAATTCGGTTTCAAAAAGGAATCTGTCCTAAAACGATACTACATCGATGGGGAATCTGCAAACCTGATGGTATTGAAGAAATTGTAACTGTTTTATTGATTCATTAACAGATTAAAGTATTGTCATAAAAAAATAAAATTGTTAACAAACGGACTCTTTTATTATTTTTCACCGTAACCATTCGCGATAAAGATTAAATACTACAACAATCATACAATGGGTTAGTTACTTAATTCTCTGAGTTAAGTATGATAAAGGTGAGAAATCATGCTGAAATTAATTAGAAACAACAAAAAATCAGTTTCTCCTGTTATTGCGGTTGTCTTGCTGATCGCTTTGACAGTTGCCGCTGGCGCAATCATTTGGACCATCGTTTTGCCATTGCTCCAGCCCAAGGAAACTTTGACTTTGACCAGTACAATCCAATCGACATATAATTCTGCTGGAATTGTGTGGAAAGGAACATTGGAAGCTTCTACCACAGGTACAATAAATAGTGTAAAGATTACACTTGCAAATGGTACTGAAATTACTGCAACAACAAATTATACAAACTCCATTAGTCAAGGTGCAAATACATATACTTTCTATTTTCTTTCAAAGAATTTATCTGCGGGTTCTGGTACTATTACAATTACATGGACCCCAACAAGTGGGACTTCAACAACATATTCATTCGATATCAATTATTCATAAAAGTTTAACTTATCAATATTATAACTTGGAATTATAGACGAAAGCAATGTTAGAT
>WAKA01000199.1 GCA_015523565.1 Candidatus Heimdallarchaeota archaeon
CCGCAAGAGTTGCCAAAATTATTATAAGCAAGGTGGCAACACTGCTATAGATAAGTGTATTTTTCAAATTGTTGGCAAGTCCACTTGTTTCGCTTGATGAGAAAATTGTCTTGTATGCCTCTAAACTAAATGATTGAGTGCCAATAGAGTACACTGACTTATAGATGATACCAATATGAGGAAGAGTTGAAATGAACAGAAGAAAAGCAAAATAGGCATAGATTATGATTTTGGAGGCAATGTTGGTCTGGAACATTCGAAATTCTCCTGCACGACCCTTGCTTACCATGGAATACTCTCTCAGTGAAACATACTTGCGAAGGAACACAAAACCAATAACTGCGGCAATAAGCAGTATTGCCCCTAACGCAGCACTAGTTTGTACAATCTCATTTGATTCAGGACCAGCAAATATATTTTTGCTGATATAATATGTGATGGTTGACTTTGCGACAAGGTCACCAAAGCCTGCAAAAATAATCGGAGTTCCCAAATCCTCCATGGCAAGAATGAAAACCAATATACTGCCAGAAATGATACCAGGCATAGCCAATGGCAAGGTCACTTTTCGAGTGACTGTAAGCCTATCCGCACCCAAATTTTCTGCACTTTCCTCCATGGATGGATCAGCATTCATCAAGGCAGAATAAACATTCAGGTAAATAAGGGTGAAATAGTGAAGGGATTGAACAAGAATTATAGCAAACAAGCCTTCAAAAACAAGTTTTATCCCAAAAAGCGGTTCAAGGACATAATTGTTGATTATTCCAGATTCAAGTCCAAACAATGCAAAAAAACCAATTCCACTGACAAATGGAGGCAAGACAAGCGGGATCAATAACAATCCACCCAAAATCCGCTTGCCAGGAAATTCCACACGAGCCATAAGAAAAGCGGTGATAATTCCAAAAAAGAGGGAAACAATGGTTGTGGCAACACCAATGATCAATGAGTTAAGAATAATCCCAAAATTCATTCCAGAAATGGAAATAATTGTTGTCCCTCCCCCTTCAGGATTGAAGATTTGTATCAGATAATCATCCCTTCCAGGAATGGGGTCAAAATATTTCGGATCTGAGAATATGTCCCCAAAAACAGAAAAAGAAACAGATCCCTTATAGTAGATTGCATTCACAAGGACAAAAATTAACGGCATTACAAGAAATAAGAAAAAAAATGATGTAATCCCAATAATTACGGACCAGGATAAAGGATCATTGGAAAATTCCGTTTTCATCTTTGAAACAGCTTTTTCCCATCTTGTTGGTTGTGTGTTTTCAACATGCATGATTGGCACTAAATTTTCACAACAGATATATTTTATAATTCTTCTTTTTTGGTTTTAGAAATAAATAAAGTTTTGAACTTATGACAATGAAGATTTCTTTGATCGTATTACGGGAATTGCAATAACGGAGAAGAGTAATGCAAAAATTATGCTGACTGTGGGTAATGGGACGTTAGTGACTTGCGTATCTACATCACCCAAATCATCTATAATCGAATCATATTTGGTGTTTGCAGAATCTCTCCATTCTGATTTCTTGGTTCTTTGGAATGCTTGGTCTTCCAAGAATTGTTTGTTCATGTCGATTGCTTCCTGCATCGTCATTGCTGGAACCCCATATTTTTTACGGTAGGACTCATATTCACTTTCGGTTAAGTTTCCATTCTTGTAAGCTTGGACAATTAAACTCCAAGCTTTCTGCAATTTGGTATGGACATCTGTAATTGTTGCCTCAAAATGGAAACGCATGGGTTCCTCCAATGAAAGAGCCAAGGATTCATTGAATTGAATGCCTTGATTGCTCAGGGTCTCATTGTAAAGTTTGGCAATGTCTGGTCTTTGGCGACCGATATCAGTATCAAATGCATCCGCACGTGCAGGAAGACGATTTATGCCTTCCTTGAGCCAAAGGGACTGACCTTCCTTAGAGAAGACAAATTTTAGGAAAGCATTCGCGGCTTCTGGATTGGCAGGATTCTTTGCAAGGGCAATAGGGTCACCATTGACAATTGACGCATTTTCTGGAACAATATATTCCGTATCTGGGTTCTCAGACATGGCGATTAACCCATAGAAATCAATGGTCATTGCCGCGGCAACTTCACCATCGATAACAGATGCACGGGTTTCAACAGATCCACCATAGATTTTTCCGTTTCCAGCCATTTGGTACAAGATTTCCCAGCCACGTTCCCAGCCGTATCTTTGGAGAATAATTTGATAGATACGAGTATTGCTCGTTGTGTCTGGTGCATTACCCATTCC
>WAKA01000200.1 GCA_015523565.1 Candidatus Heimdallarchaeota archaeon
TAACAATTATAGGAATACAAACATTTTTATGCTACAGATAAGGAATATCATGCGATTGTAAATTGTTAGAAAAATTCCATCAATATGACAGGGAAATCATAAGCCAAGAGATTTTTTTTCAGAATTTAATTGCATGCAGGGGATTCGATTTTATTTCGAAATCTCATTTTGGCGGAAAGGAAAAGATCATCCTGAAAAATAACACAAAATCGATAGAAATACTTGTAAATCGTAATAAGCATATCGAAGAAATCTTTATGAACTTCCAACCAGAATACCTTGCAGAATTCTTCAAATTGCCGAAATTGAAAAGCATGTTAATCACCCCTACAAGATCCATTCTAGAAAAGTTTCCGAAGTTTCCGATATCAAATTCGATTAAGACATTAAAGATCATGGCAAATGGGATTAAACGGCTTCCCAAGAAATTAAGCAACCTCGTGAATTTGAATAGGTTAGTGCTATCTGACATCACCCAAGAGTTTGATTTGAGAAACACCTTTCATCCTACATTGGAAAAGATCCACATCCATGACAGCGAAATTGACCAAAAACGATTTCTTGGCAATTTTCCGAACTTTAATGCGTTGGTATTGGAAAATTGCAGTCTTGATAAAATCCCAGAACAGATTTATTCACTAAACAATTTGAAAAGCCTTATTTTAAAGAAAAATAAAATTGAACAAATTGATCCCCAAATCAAAAACCTACAAAAATTAAGGGAGTTGGATTTAAGTTTCAATGAATTGTCGAACTTGCCCGAGGAAATTGAAGAGTTATCAAACTTAGAATATCTAAATCTGCGATGCAATAAAATCAAGAAATTACCTGAAAATATCAACAATCTCAAGTCATTGATCAAGTTTTACCTCCCAAACAATCTCATTGAGAAATTACCAGAAACGTTCACAAGAATGCCCAATCTCATGGAACTATGCATTGACGACAATAGACTGGAAAAATTCCACCCAAAGCTCGATTTCCCTAATTTAACTTGGTTGACTATTTCGAAAAACAACTTGCAGACACTTCCCGATAATGTCAAAATGCCAAACCTTAAATTTTTCGACATCTCAGACAATCGATTGGATAGGTTCCCAGACATAGATAACCTTGAAAGACTGGTTACCCTTCAAATGAACAATAATGCGATCAAGACATTGGGGAAAAATTTTGAGAATATGAAAAATCTAAAAATCTTGGATGTCTCGAAAAATGAAATCAATAGCCTTGAGAAATTTTATGACCTTATTGGATTAAGAGAATTACATCTGAATGAAAACAAATTGACAACAGTCACAAAGCAAATCAAGAACTTAAAGAACCTAAAAATTTTGGACCTATACAACAACCAGATAACCGATATACATGAGAACATAGGTGAATTGAAAAATTTAAAGCGTTTGGGATTATACAACAACAATATCAAAAGATTACCCGCAAAAATAGGGAAACTAAAACTCTTGAGATATTTATACATTATAGGCAACCCATTGCAGAAGTTACCTAATGAAATTGTGAATTTAAGACTGTATCTATTTTCATATCCTGCTTCGGTGAACTTGACCGAAGAACAGAAGAAATGGATCAAAACAATTTTCAAAGTGCATTCGATGTAAAGATTTCCAATCGTGATGGTATTTTACCGTCGATTCCAATGACTAGCCCAATAGCTAATAATTCAAAACATCCGCCAATTTGAGACCCATAGATGGTTAGGCAATGTCTCAAGGGAACGGCATTCTCCCTGACCGTAAAGGTTAAAGTGCCATGAAACATTTTGCAAGTGTGTCAACCCACTACCCTTGGATTTCAAGAAGGGGATACGACAGGTCATTCAAAGGTGAAGGATATGAGTTTCTTGTAGAGATATCTAGTGAAGGGTTTCGGATGACAATATTTGAAGCTATTTTCCATGTGGAAAATGTATTGTCAAAATTCTTCTCCATAGTGTACATCCAATTGCTTGTTTATGGTCTTTCCAGCCTCATATTCCATCAACCATCCGTCCAGCAGACACTTAGGCATCTTGCCCTTTTCAGTCCCATTCTTGCATATTCCTATATCTACGGATATGAACGGCATAGATATGAAAAGGAGCATGGATTGCCAAGATGCATTTTCGACAAGACATTTGTCCATGGCGTTAGGGAAACCAAAAATGCAATACTAGGATGCATTAGCCTGAACCTGTTGGTAAGTTCAGATATAAGCATCCAAAAGCAGTTGGAAGAAGGAAGATTGCAGGTCATGTCGGAAATCCCCTTCCGCAAATACATGGATGAATATGACCTGAAGATGACACACTTTTTCCTTGTAGCACTGACATCTGACGGCAAGATACATCCAGTTGTCTGCCCAAGAATAAATCCCATGACTGACGGACTTGTTCACGCCGTCAAATACATCACCTCAAAACTTCCCCAATTTATTCCAAATGAGAGATTCAAGTTGGTCTATAAAATAAATGCAAACACCTTCCTGACGGACATAAATTATGAGATTTATGAATGATATACCATATCTCAAACTTCATTTGAAATCATCAGGTATGCCAAGATGATCAAATGTAGCGAAAACCACATTTTTTTATTTTACAAATGAGATGGAAGTCCATGCTTTGGGAGTTACTTAACATTTTGAATAATAAGGATTTCCAGACCATCACGGACATCATGGCAGAATTCAGGATTCTTTCTACGGGACCAGTTACGGCAGAAAAAGGAAAAAACTATGATACAATCAATTTCAATAACAGGTTTGCAATCGGGATAAAACGAGGAAAAATAGCAAAACTACACATCAGAAAATTTAAGTCAATTCCATCCCCGTTGTTTGAATTGAATTTTGAAGAAGTCGCGTTATTGACCATTCCTGAAAGCCTCAATAGCTTCAGAAAAATGAGAAAACTCAAATCCCTCAAAATAAGCGGTAACGGAGGAGTTTTACAGGAAGATATGTTCGAACCCCTTTCCGCAACAAAATTGAAAAGCCTCAGGATCAATGCTTCGATAGAGAAACCACCAACATCCATCAGTAAACTGACATTCCTCACACATCTTGATCTTTCCAATAACAACATTAGGGTTTTGCCTAAGGAGATATATAGTATGAACAATCTATTAGACCTCTCATTGGCATATAACAGGCTCCAATATTTCGACCCCCAACCAGGAAACCTGAAAAACCTAGAGAGCATAAACCTAAGGAAAAATTGCCTGAAATCGATACATGGTCTTTCCCATCTAAAAAAGCTGAAAAACATTGATGTTTCCCTAAATCAGCTTCATACCATTTCAGGGGATATAAGGTTCCTGAAAAACATCCGTTCGTTCAGATATTATGGAAACCCACTTGTCAAGACCCCTACAATGACCCAATAGAACAAGAAATTGTATCTGAGTCTTGAAAGATCACAAGGCAAAATGGAATAAACAAAATTTCAATTTAAATCCAATATGTTTAAGCAAAGTGAGGAAATTTTTGATTATGCGAACCTGTCCCAATTGTAACGGAAATGGGAAGGGTCTCAATTGCAACGGATCAGGAAGAGACATGAACGGTCATACCTGTGTATTCTACCGCGGAACAGGACGTTGCAGGGCATGCAACGGAACAGGTCAAGTTGATTGATCAAATGCAAAGCCAAAATTAAAATAAAATTCATCAGGAGCTTACATATGAAGCCCCTGATCAAATGGCCCGGCGGCAAGACAAGTGAACTGTCCATAATCCAGAGATGGATTTTCCCAAAATTTGACAGATATATAGAGCCATTTGTTGGAGGCGGTGCATTATTCTTTGCTTTGGAGCATAATAGAAACCTCATCAACGATGTCGACGAAAACCTGACATTATTCTACCAAAATGTTAAAACCAAAAATCACGCTTTTTTCCAAACGTTGGATGCGATATCAAATGATTGGAATAAAATCAAGAACTTAGTTCCACTGATCGAAAAGCCTTTCAGGGAACTGAAAGACCAGATCCTACGTTCCTTGCACCAAGAAGACCATGTTGATGCAGACAAGGATATCAAGGGTCTTTTGGAACAACAGGTATTCAATTTGGAGTTCATGGACATTGATAATTATAAACGATATTTGCATAAATCCCTTGTATCAAAACTGAACAGGATTGCCAAGCTTGAATTCAAGAAAAATGGGGCATTGACAGGAAAATGGAAATACCATGACCATCTGGAAAATGCCATCCGTTCCGCATATTATACCATGCTGAGAGATGAGCACTTCGAGGAAACTGCTGTAGCAAACGCCGTATTCTATTTTATCAGGGAGTTTTGCTATGGAGCCATGTTCCGCTTCAACAAAGAGGGAAAATTCAACATCCCATATGGAGGAAACGCGTACAATCGGAAATCACTTCAACAAAAGATAGACAGGTTAAAAACTACTACCACCCAAAAGTTGCTGCAGAATACCGAGATTTTTAATTTAGACTTTCGTAAATTCATTGGTGAGGTTCAACCAACTGAAAACGATTTTGTTTTCTTTGATCCCCCTTATGACAGTAACTTCAAAGATTACGGACAGAATTCATTCACTCGGAAGGATCATCATGAATTGGCAGAGCTATTTGCCACCCTTCCATCCAAGAACCTGATGATTATAGGGGGCACTGACTTCATCAAAAAAATCTATTCGGAAGTTAAAGATGATATAAATCCAGAAATTCAAATCATGGATTATGAAAAAACCTATTCCTATAATGTAAGGGGAAGAAACAACCGAAAAACAAAACACCTGTTGATTACAAATTATTCACTTGCAAATCTTGACCAACGTATCCAACAGCAATTGGAGCTCTTCACTTAGATTGACTTATATACCTAAAAATTTTTCATCGGTCAGTGGAAGATATCAAGGCACTATTCTATTTTGAAGTTGACCATCTTGCAGTTTATCTGAACGAAAAATTGACCTTCAGGAAAACTGCCATGAAAACCTCCATGGACTGGCCATTGATTTTGCTATTTGTGGACACCTATAAGGACTACCAGCAATTCATGACACCAGAAATGCAGATTGCCGCCGAGCAACTCAAAAAGACCATGTCGGCAGAACATAATTCGGAATATGGCAAATACAGAATCCATCCATACAGATATATGAACCTGTTTGGCACATGGGGACCAGATCCATGGGATTATCTTGGCGGAATGGTCGCCACATATTGGAAAAAAGACAACAGATGTGGACTGAAGGACATTGCTTTTGGTGAAAGACAAACAGATGCAATTCTGGATCTCTCACGGTCTGAGTTTTTCCATTTCATATCCAACTGGTTGATTAACCATGATTGGTGGATCGTTCATGAGCTCAATTTAGAGAAACACCTGAATTCAAACGGAGAAAACGCCAAAATCACAGAATTAGAAAATAGACCCCAGTATAAAGATTTTGAAATCCATTTAAGGGATTACATGATACATTATCTGCTTGACATACATGAGAAGCTCCTTAAAGACGAATTGTCTTTGGAATACCTGTTGTCATTGGATGGGATTCACACAGTCGGTGCTCTTTTAGCCTCCAAAAGGATAAGAGAGAAATATGGCAGGTTCTTCAAGAATCTTTTGGACAGTAAGGACATGATTCCACGGGGATGGAAAGTGGCTCTAGCTATAATCCTTGAAAACGTCATCCATCATGATTATCCTGATTTTCATTACATTCAGCTAAAGGAGCTGCAGATCGATGCGCAAGCATATGAGATGTGGGCAGAGGAGCTGGAATGTGATGATTTCCAGATTTTTGAGAAATATGATGAGTTCATGCAACAGCAAAAATAGGGTTAGCGGGGTAGAATATGATATCTCAATTTGATTTGTAGAATGGCTGACATTGAGCTTGAAGGAGGATTTCGTTCCAGAAAAAGTCTTTTTCATTGAAAAGAATTTTGCAAACATGGGTATTGAGATCAATGTTAACTTATGCGTATTCATTCTGCCTTCCTCAGTCTTCAAGTAATCTGAAGAGTTTTTTTGATTCTTCGGGGGTAAGAGTTAGATCTACGTCAATTGAAGGGGCAACAAATCCTGAACCATCATCAATAATGAATTCATCAAATTCTTTTAGAATTAGAACTGGTCTTGCACCATCCTTCACATGTACCTTGGTTGCAACTATTGAAGGTACAGTTTCATAATCATTGGTCTTGGAGAAGGTGCCAAATACCCATTTCACACGATATATCTTGGGAATAATTGTTTCGATCCATTCGTGGAAAACATATA
>WAKA01000201.1 GCA_015523565.1 Candidatus Heimdallarchaeota archaeon
CTTTTATTGTGTTGGAAATATTATATTGTATCCTTTGTTCCAAAAAATTATAAACTCCTTAAGTCTTTTTCCAACTGCTGTTTTTTCATTTATTTGATATATTTTTATTTTTCCAAACTTTTTTTCTTCAAGGATTTTCTTCTCTATAAGGTCCTGTAAATATATTTTAAGTCTTGAATGGTTTACTCTTGCTTCTTTTGATATTGCAGTAATATTTAATTCTCCCTTAATTGCAAGAAGCTGTAAAATTCTTATCTTCCCAGGATTTCCTAAGACCTCATCAAGAGGTGGAAATGGATGGGTCTTTATTTCCTGTATGTGTGGGAAATCGTCTGTAATCGTGGAACCAACTCCTGCTCAAGTTCATATGCACTTGTGTCTTGTATTGAGATATACGTTGTATTGCCTCTCTGACCTACTCCCGATTTCTGTGTATGAATTATCCCTAGTAGCTCTAGCTCTTGGATATATTCCCATATTTGTGTATGTTTTCTTGGTTGCAATCCGAATTCTTCTGCAGCAAGAATATATGAATGTTCCGCCTCCCCTGTCGTAATATACGCTGCTTTTGTTTGTCGAAGTCGTCTACTGATCCCATACAATAACAATAATTTATGAATTGCCAAATCTTTGAGAGTTTCTCTTAACAATGATGGGTCTACATTTGCTTTTGCTTTTCGTACATGTTCTGGATAGACTATCGTAGAATCCTCACTGTCTGCATATTTGCCGGCAATAAGAAGCAATTCTAGGGCATGGCGTGCGTCCCCCCCCCGCTTTGTTGC
This sequence comes from Candidatus Heimdallarchaeota archaeon, assembly GCA_015523565.1. Taxonomy (GTDB): domain Archaea; phylum Asgardarchaeota; class Heimdallarchaeia; order Heimdallarchaeales; family Kariarchaeaceae; genus WAKA01. The sequence goes on from WAKA01000201.1 coordinate 786, forward strand.
TATGTCTGCAATCAATTCAATTGCCTCTTCACTTACACTATTAGGTATGAAACATTCTCCAATTCTATTGTTTAAAATTGATTCAAGTTCATTTTTTTTATAAGGTGGACAGTGAATAATAGGTGCTCCTAAACTACTGTTTGTACTGGCATCTAAATACTTCAAAAATCCAGTATTTCTAGCAATTAATATCAATACAATATTATGATTTACATTCTGTTTATCGTCGGATGTTCTTGTAAGTGCATATAATAGTTCTACACCACCTTTATGAATGATATATTCTATCTCGTCCAATACTAAAACAACTGTTGAATGTTCTGTCTCAAGAATTTCTACAATCATCTCCAATAGCTCGTCTGCAGCGTATCCCCTACTTGCAATTTTCGAGTTCAATTCTCTTGCAATATTTAATAAAATCATAAATGGGGTTTTTGACCTTCTACAATTAATATGGATATATCGTAGATGATTAAATCCTGCCTTTTCACTTTTTTGGATTATCCACTGTCCAAATTTTTTTGAAATTGAAGTTTTTCCTGATCCGATTGGTCCTGTAATGATTGCCCTTTTAGTGCCTAATTGACCTTGAAAAATCTTACCAAAATAACGAACTAATGTTTTCAATTGGTTCTCTCGAAAGGGAAGATAATTAGGTAAATATTCTATGGAGAGCTTGTTTTCATCAATAATGATGCTTGGTTTACAAAAAGCTTCGTCTAGAATATCTAAACTGTCCATATATGTATGTTTTATTGTTTGCAGTTTATGAATATGATGGGTAGGCAGGAGTTTAAAAGTGAACCCTGAAAATTAGTTGCTCTGGATTACCATAATTTATCGTATTAATATGCTTATATACCTTTGATTATTTTCAGAATCTACTTACCATCCGTGAAAAATCTCAAATAACTTTGAAATTAATAAGATACAATGAGTGCCTTTGTCAATAATGGACAACATACAAAACTTTCACAAAAAAAATATCCTACAGGTATACAAGCTTTGGATCAAATTTTAGGAAGTGACTTTTCTGACGACAATGGTTTCCCAGATGCGAGTTTGGTTTTAGTCCATATCCCTCCCAATACAAATCTTGGTACACTATTTGTGCAAAGAATTCTTTTAAATTTTTTGCAAAATATTCCTTCCTCAATGGGTTTTTATTTCCATTCTTCAAAACCGCAATCACAATTGATACAAAGTTTTGAAGCCTATCAATGGAATTTTTCTGATTACATGAAAGAGGGGAGATTTCAAATGATTGATATGTGGACAATCACATCGTCGCATACTGCATCGTCTTCAAAAATCGGAAAAATAGACATTAAAAGAAAAACATTTCTAAAACAATCCTATGAAAAAATAGAACAAATTAAGAAAACGTCAAGCATGGATTGTTTTTCTGTTGTTGATGATTTGCTTTGGTTAAAGGAAGACGACTTAGATCAAAAACCCTCAAAAATATTGGAATTCGTTAAGGACATTTTAGATATTGTCTATAAAATTGGTGGTGTTCATTTTTTCATATTGCCAAAAGGAATTCTGAATGATGTAAGTGAAAGAATTCTTATGAATTATTTTACAGGCCTTATCGATTTTAATATTGAATTTCGAGGAAACATGCTCCAACATACCTTTCATATTGCAAAACTTGCTGGAATCTCGCTTCATTCTGAAATACTTGAAATTTCTCCATCACCAGATGGTGGATTTAGGATTGAATCCACAACAAAAGTGTAGGTTGCTACTTAACCTCCTAATATGTATGAAAAAACCTGTGAAATCAAAAGAAATACTGCATAATATATTCCCCAACTTATCATTGTTTTCTCTTTTCCTTTATTTAACGAAGAAAATAGCATTCCTGTTATTTCTGGAAGGTAAGGGTGTGCTCCTAATGAAGTAGAAACCAAATAGGTAAATTGCAATTTTCCAAGTAATGCACTAATTAAGTATGCAATTGCAACAAAAATTCCTAAAATAATCGCTATTGCCACTAAAACAAAATATTGTTTGTATGAGTATACTTTTTTTTTAGCCAAAAATAATGCTTCCTTTTCTTTAAACGATAGAAATGATCGAATAAATTCTTTATACACTTCTATTTTTGTTTCAAAATCTAATTGGATTGTTGATTTCAATAATGTAGTAATGATTATTTCAGATTGAGAAATTCCTTTAGCAGAGGGATATTGGGAAATTTCTAATTCATAAATGTTTAAATATTCCTTGAACCCCTCTAGATCTTTAAGCGTTAAGGGGATTTCTCTTTCTATTTTATCCAGAATATGTGAAAAGCCAACAAAATTATATGATCTATCTGATAAAAAAGAGAAAAAAATAGTACTTATCCCATAAAAAATAATGGATAAAATGCTAAGATATCCAATTTCAATCTTAATCACTAAACCAGAAATAAAAAAAAGCAA
>WAKA01000202.1 GCA_015523565.1 Candidatus Heimdallarchaeota archaeon
ATATTACTCCTCATTGTTTTCTACTTATTATTCTTTTTCTATTTGTTTATAAACTTCATGCAGGGGGTGGGATTTGAACCCACGAACCTCTAAAGGACGAGGACCTGAACCTCGCGCCGTTGACCAGGCTGGGCGACCCCTGCTTTTTTCTTTGGAAGGGAATTCCCTCTCAACTCCTCTTATGTTTTTATTCTTAAAAAAATAATCATTGATGCGGTTTGGATTGTCAATCATTTCCAATTGCTAGTTTAATCTTTATCTGAGCAAAGTAAAACCTGGATAGAGTGGGAATTGTTCACTCATTTCATTGACAGACTGTTTTACAGTTTCAAGAATTGCTTCATCATCTGGATTGGCAAGTGTCCTGACAATCAATTCTCCAATTTCTTTCATTTCTGATGTTCCAAGTCCTCGTGTTGTCAATGCGGGCGTCCCAATTCTAATGCCTGAAGGATCAAATGGGCTTCGTGTGTCAAATGGGATCATGTTTTTATTGGTGAAGATACCCACTTTGTCAAGTACTTTTTCTGCCTGTTTTCCTCCAATCCCATATTTTGTAATGTCTAAAAGAAGAAGGTGGTTATCAGTTCCTCCCGTAATAACGTCTGCCCCGTGTTCCACAAGACTTTCTGCTAGTGCTTTTGCATTCTTTTTAATGCTCTTTGCATATTCCCTGAAATCTGGCTGCAATGCCTCCTTGAAACTGACTGCTTTTGCGGCAATTATATGATCAAGTGGTCCCCCCTGCATTCCTGGAAATACAGCACGGTTTACAGCAGTCTCATATTCCTCTTTTCCCATAATCATGGCTCCTCTTGGACCTCTAAGTGTCTTGTGGGTTGTTGTGGTGACAATGTCACAATGGGGTATGGGGTCTGGATGCTCTTTTGCAGCTACAAGACCTGCAATATGCGCGATGTCTGCCATTAAATATGCATCCACCTCATCTGCAATTTCCTTGAAGTATTTGAAATCCAATTCTCTTGGATATGCCGAAAATCCTGCCAAGATCAGTTTTGGCTTGACCTCCTTTGCAATTCTCCTGACTTCTTCCATGTCAATCATCTTTGTCTTTCTATCAACACCGTAAAAATGAAACTTATAGAATTTCCCTGAAAAATTGACTTTATGTCCGTGGGTTAGATGACCCCCTTGATCAAGAGACATGCTTAGAATGGAATCTCCTAACTCTAGCAAGGCAAAATATGCTTCCATATTTGCTGTTGACCCAGAATGGGATTGAACATTGACAAAATCTGCACCAAACAATTTCTTTGCCCTATCAATTGCAAGTTGTTCTGCAACATCAATGAACTCATTTCCTCCATAATATCTCTTGCCAGGATATCCCTCTGAGTACTTATTTGTTAAGACGGAGCCCATTGCCTGCATGACTGCTTTAGATACATAATTTTCAGAAGCAATCATTTCTAAGCCATTTCTCCCCCTGTTCAGCTCGTTTATGAGTACATCATAAATTTCCTTGTCTGTTTGCTCAATGTCTGATGTGAACCATTGGTGATACATCATTCCATTGATTCTTCATCTCTTGATTAACAATTCGTAACATGCTGTCATGGATTGATTAGTTTTTCAGTCAATTCAGGTCTTTGAAAATCTCTTCTCTTTTAAACCTATTGAGTAATGTTTTAAGTACTTTTTCGAATGCAGTCTGGCATGCCAGTACTTCAATTTTCTTGTCAATGGTGTCATCATCACCTATCCAAGAAGAAAGAATGTCAATCATTTCAGACAATGAAATTACAGAATTAAAATAAGCATATGCAATTAATGCTTCAACGCCATCTGCCATTTTATCCCGTTTAAACCTATTTGGGAAATACTTAACCAACCCTGCATCTTTTGCGGCATTGGCCAAAGAACGATCCCATACGTGTATTGATCCTTTTTTTCCTTTTATTCCAATCCGCATTGTCGTATATATGAAATTAGTTAGAAAATCTCCTATCTGTGCTAATTCTGTGGACTTGACAACCTCTTTTATGCTGGTTGAATTCAAAATACCGGAAAGATGAGGAAGTGCCTCTTTATTCGGGATATGCATTTTCAAACGCCGTCTTGAATTCCTCATTGATTTCTTTTAGCCTTCTGGCGGCATCAAGAATAATTTCAACAGGATTTTCTCCCTCTCTCGTTTTAATTTGAAAAATAATAGTGTCCTCAAAGGTTTGGTCTCTTGTATAGCCACACATCAAAACTTTATCATCCTTAAGTACTTCTTCCTTTAAAAGATTATATAATGTATGGGGCTCATCAAATATCCTCAGCTTTAAATAATCATCCTTCTTTTCAAGAAGCTTTATTTCCATACGATTGCCTATCTTTTTATGTTTATATGTCTTCTTTTTGCTATCGTAGTACTTTTTTAGGAAGAAATCAGGGGGAGTTCAACAAGATTTTTGATCCTGTCAAACGATTGCAGGTACTGTGTTTCATTTTCAAAAAAGAACTTCTCACCAAAGGCTGGCTTCAGATCATCAAGCCAAATCGCGTTTTCATCATATTTGGCAAAGAATGGTCGACCTACCCAATCTGGGTTTCTTCCTTGAATGAACCTTAATGTTAATACTCTCTGGTTACCGACCCTTGCTGGTCCTGTAACCTCTATTTTGCCCCATGTGGTTGACATGGATGGTCCTCTCACCGTTCTGCATACTCCACTGACATTCTGATATGCTTTGTAAAAAATTTCCCATGCTTTAACTAAAGGAACTTTGAAGTAATGTTGAGCTCCAGTGTCTCTTGCAATAAACATGTAATAGGGAACCATTCCCATATCAACCTGCGTTCTCCACATTTTCGCCCAAACTTTTGCATCTGCATTAATGTGATTCATAATTGGTGATTGTGTTCGTATGTTTGCTCCTATCTGTCTTAAGTTTCTTGTGGCTCGTTTGACTGCATCTGTTTTTAGCTCTGCATAATGGTTGAAATGAGCCATTATTGCCAAATGTTTGCCACTGTCTGATACTTCCTTGAAAAGATCAAGGTATTTTGGTCCCTCACTTGTATCCTCTGTTAATTTATAAGGCCAATAAGCCAGTACTTTTGTTCCAATCCTGACTGTTTTTATGTGGTCAATTTCCAACAAGGGACGAATATACTCCCCAAACATGTGCGGTTTCATGACCATTGGGTCTCCCCCAGTAAACAGAACATCCTGTACTTCTTCATGTTCATTGAGATAATTGACAAGCTTATCAATTTCTTTACTTGCAAATTTCAAGCTCTCAATTCCAATAAACTGGGGCCATCTGAAACAAAATGTACAGTAGGAAAAACATGTCTGCCCATTCTTGGGGAAAAATAATACTGTTTCCCGATATTTATGTTGCATTCCCGGAATTTGCTCCCCATCAAGCATAGGGACATTATATTGCTGTTGACCTGCAGGATGTGGATTAAGTTGGTACCTTATTTCATTTGCTATTCTTGTTATTTCTTCTTCTGAAGCACCTCTATCTAATGCATCTTTCATGACTTGATAGTCATCTGGTTTAAGCATGTCTTTCTGCGGAAACGTCAATTGAAAAATTGGGTCATTTGGTATGTTCGACCAATCTATCAATTCATCGATCACATAACTGTTGACCTTGAATGGTAAGACATGACCCACTACTTTAATGGCCTCAATGATTTCTGGTGATAGGGATTTGACTTGCTCAATTTCTTCAAAGTTTCTCAGAGTGTATCCTTTGTACCTTTGCTCTACCATCCATTCACCTCCAAACAGGAATAAAATCCTGGAAACAGAAAACATTATTGTTTTAAAATTCTCAAAACTACCTTACAAACCACGTTTACATATTAAATTCTCAATAAATGTATAAAAATTTTTTTTCTGTAGGCGTAATTATTTATATTTTATTCTTTTTGATGGTTTATGGCAAACTGCACTAGGGCTCTGACAGGAACTCCGAGATTCCCTTTTGGTTTGTACCCTTTTTCTGAAGAAGACCATGCTTTTCCTGCTATATCAAGATGAGCCCATCTGTTCCTCTCAACAAATTCTGCCAAAAACATTGCGGCTGTGATGGATCCCGCTGGTCTGCCTCCTGTATTTTTTATGTCTGCTATGGTTGATTCTATCTGCTTTCTATATTTCTTATCAAGTGGCATCCTCCAAAATGGCTCTCCTGCCTTATAACTTGCTTCCTTCAATTCTTCCCAAAGCTTGTCGTCTCTTGTGAATGTTCCGATATAATGCTCACCCAATGCAATCACCATTGCCCCTGTCAAAGTGGCAATATCAATGATTGTATGCGGATCAAAGGTCTTTTCTGTATAAACTAATGCATCTGACAATATCATCCTGCCCTCTGCATCTGTATTTTCAACCTCAATGGATTTGCCGTTGGATGCAAACACAACATCTGAAGGTTTTGTGGCATGACCGCCAGGCATATTTTCTGTTAAAGGTGCAACTCCGACTGCATTAACCTTCAAACCTAATTTTGCAATTGCCAAAATTGTGCCTATCGTGGCCGCGGCTCCAGAACAATCTCCTCTCATGGCTCCCATATTTGCACTGGGCTTAATGGAAATTCCTCCTGAGTCAAATGTAATTCCCTTTCCCACAAATGCCAAGGGCTTTTGACCTTCAGATCCCCCATTATACTCAATAACCAAAAACTTTGCAGGTTCATCTGATCCCTTCGCTACTGAAAGAAACGCACCCATTTTTTCCTTTTCCGCCCATTTTTCATCAAATGCCTTGATTTTAACATTATCAATTCCTTTGAACGCCTCCTGTGTTTGCTTGACAAAGTATGTGGGTGTAGCTATGTTCGACGGCAACTCCCCTAATCTTCTAGCAAAATTTTGTGCCTCTGCAATGGTTTTCCCAATTAACCACTCCTTGATTTCTTCTTCATCTCCTGAAAAAATTATTTGTTCCAAATTCGGTCTTTTTTCAGAATTCATGGTCATAAGCTCATCAAATCTGTATAATCCCAAAAATACTCCCTCTGCTGTTGCCCTAGCATCCCCAAGCGAGGCTATTCCCACTGATTTTGCACCATTGTCTCTTAATAGCTTAACTCCATCCGCTGCTGCATTTCTTATCGTCTCCAGATCAATTTCCTCTTTTTTTCCCATTCCAACAACTGCAACCATGGGTGCTTTGATCCCATCAATGTTGAACAAGAGTCTTTTTTGTCCCCCTTTCCCTTCAAACTTTCCAATAGTCAAATATTCTTTTAAGTTTCCTGCTTGTGCAGATAAATCATCATACACTCCAATGACTACGCCATCTACATTTAATTCTTCAAGAGGTGTCTTTTCTTGAGTTTCATTCATGAGCTGACATTTGAACTTTCCCTTTAATGTCTTTCTCTTGCAGAAATACTAGATTTACCTTTCCCTGATTGGAAACATTCACTCAAGTCTAAAAAAGTTAAAAAGGTACCGTGTCTAATCGAAAATGTGATTATCGATTCCAATGGAATTTTCGGCATACCATATGATGTTTTCTCAATCACGGTACTTTTCTCCGTTTTCACAAATTTGGTCATATATGGAATCTCCCTTCGATCCAATGGCAGAAACTCACTAGTGCACAAACTAATTGTAAAGATATCATTGGCGATCTATCCTCTAATGTTTTTTGGGTTGGTGCTTGCATACAATGCTGGCTCTAAATTTTCTTTACAAGATTCAACTGGTGCTATCTCTTCTGAAGCAGTTAATGTCATTCTTGGCACATTTATCGGCGTTGGGGCTACATATTGGTTATTTGCAAGAATCAAGGAAACTATGGAACTCCATTTTGATATCCTGAATGAGGTTTCTAATTCCTTGGCAGAAGGAAATCTGGAGTTACCTGAAGAAATATTCGAAACCTCTTCTGGGGATATTCTTGCTCCGTTCTATAATGGATTCGCAAATATGGTGAATGACCTGAAAAGCGTCATTCAAGAAATCCTGTCTGTAGCTACTCGGGTGGCAAGCACCGCAGAAGAAATTGCGGCTTCAAGTTCTGAAGTTAGTTCTAGCAGTGAGGCCATTTCATCAATTATGGAAAACATCTCTCAAGGTACACAAGAACAGGTACATCGTGCAAATGAAGCTAAAACCTCTTATGAGAACCTCAATCGGATTATCCAGTCTTCATTTGAAAGGATTGAACAAGTGCTGGATCTGACAATGGAGATCTCTGAAGAAACAAATCTGCTGGCTTTGAATGCTGCAATTGAAGCTCAAAGGGCAGGTGAGGCTGGACGGGGCTTTGCAATAGTTGCCAAAAATGTCCGCCGTCTTGCTGATGATTCTCGTAGGTATGCCGATGAAATTGATCAAGTTATCAAGGAAATTGAAACCGAAATCAAAAAAGGTCAGGAAATGATCTCCAAAGCAATTGAAACCATTTCTGACGTAAGTGAAGACGTGGCTTCCTCATCTGAGGAAGTTGCCGCTTCCGCAGAAGAGCAAACCGCAACTATGGAGGAATTGGTTGCTGCAACCTCTGAACTCTCTTCCCTCGCCGCAAGTCTAGAAACCCGTGTCCGCAAGTTCAAAATTGATGAATAACCGTGAAACAATCCCAATATGTTTAAAACTCTGAATTGCATGGCATACAGATGGAAACCACATCTGTCGCTAATGACACCAAACCTATGTATTTGACCCCTAGATTTTGGATTACTGCCTTTCTTATGCTAATAATTGGAATCCTGCTCATTCAAAGCGTCGGCTGGAACAATCTTATAAATAGCATTGCAAAAACATGGCCTCTTGGTGTCTTTTCTGTATTTTTCATATATTCCATTGTCATGCTTATCAGGACATACCGATGGCATGTTCTTCTTAAAATCAATGGAACTTCAGTCTCTTTTCTTTTGTTGGCTCGTGTCGCTTGGATGGCTTGGGCACAGAATGGCATTCTCCCTGCTAGACTTGGTGAGGCTTCTCGTCTTGTCATCCTAAAATCTTATGGAATTGGATATTCAAAAAATACAACCTCAATTGCATTGGAGAAATTTCTAGATTTGATTGGACTTGTCTCTGTGGTTGGGTTAATGTCATTAATAATTGCATTTTTTCATGCAGACGTAACTGAAATTACCAATTTGAAGCTTACAATCTATGTACTTCTTGTTCTTATCGCTTTAGGGTTTGTTTTCCTCTTTCTCATCTTCCATTACCCTTCATTTTTCCAAAACATGCTTAGCAAGACAAAATTCACCAATCGCTTTGTCTCTCTCTTCAATGATGTAACCTCTTCAGTCGGACATCTTGTAAAGAATAAGTGGACATTCGTTTCTCTCGTGTTTCTTTCAATAATGCAATGGTTCACAGAATCCCTAACAATTTACTTTATTGCCTTGATTTTGGGTGTGCCTAACAACATTACTTTCATCATGTTTGCCGCAGTTATTGGGTATGCTACATATATTCTACCGGTAACTCCTGGTTCTTTTGGTCCGTTTGAATTGTTTGTTGGTCAAATCTTGCTGATCTTGCTCAATATTCCAGCTTCTCTGGCCTTAAGCGTTCCTATTGTTTCTCATGTCTTGGTTGTGCTTTATTTGGCAATAACTGGTATTATATCCTCATTGACCCTTCCACCTCATGTCACAGACAAATAATTTCATGTTCCAAATGCCGAAATCCCAAAAAAATGTTTTTGAATAACCTCCCCTTTTTTCATCCATGAGCAATCCAATAAAAGTTGATGACTACATCATTGCCACTGACAGAAAATATCTGAAAACACATGAATGGGTAAAGGAAATTGAGGACAATGTTTTCCTAATTGGAATCTCCGACTATGCACAAAAAATGCTTCATGAAATTACTTATGTTCAGTTTGAAGACGTTGGTGAGGAATTTAAGAAGGACGAAGTCATATTGGTTGTTGAAGCCTTAAAGGCTTCAGGTGATATTTACGCTCCATTCGACCTAAAATTGCTTGAAGTAAATGGGGAACTGGAAGACGTTCCCGAAAAAATCAATGAAAGCCCATATGATAAGGGTTGGCTTGCAAAAGTTGAAGCTTTGTCGGATGATCGTTCTGCACTGCTTACCCCTGTTGAATATGCCGAAGTCGTCAAAAAAGAACTTGAAGAAGCTTGATTTGCATGTAATTTGTGTCAAATCTACTCAATATCGGTAGACCTAATGCATATTTTCATAAAAAAATAGAATATGATTTCGTTGTGTCCTCGTCAGATGAACCACATGGGATCTTTAAATCAAAAACTGTTAACCCATTCCAATCCTATTTGGGGATAAGCCCCCAAGAAGAAACTCAAATGCTTCGGGAAATGGGTATTGATAATGTCATGGATCTTTTTTCAGATGTACCCCAAACATTGATCCTTGATCATCCTTTGGATATTCCTGGACCCTATTCTGAATTTGAATTGGATCGGATATTCCGAACGATCTCACTGAAAAACAAGTCCCGTCTGAAACCTTTTCTTGGCGGTGGCGTAAGACAGGTTTATATCCCTGCTTTCCTTGAAGAACTGATGCGACGGGGCGAAATTTATACTGCTTATACATCATATCAACCAGAAGTCGCACAAGGTATGCTTCAACTTGTTTATGAATACGAAAGTATGATCGCTGAATTAACTGAAATGGATGTTGTAAGTGCTTCCCTTTATGATTGGGGAAGTGCCCTCGGCGAAAGTGCAAGAATGATGTGCCGAATCAAACGAAGAAAAAAAGTTCTCGTAGCTGGTCCCATTAGCCCCCGAAGGTTTCAAGTTCTTAAATCATATGTTGATCCTGCTGGTATTGGGATTGTTTTCGTTGATTCAGAAGGAGATTATGCTTTTGATAAATTAAAGGCAATAATTATGGAAAATGGTAAAAAGGAGAAAAAAGAACGGGAAATTGCGGGGATTTATTTTGAAGTTCCAACATATCACGGAGTTTTAAGTTCTATTGCTGAAGAACTTGTGGCTTTGGCTCATGAAAATGACATGCTTGTTACTGTTGGCGTTGACATGGTTTCATTAGGCATCCTGAAAACACCTGGTAGCTATGGTGCAGATTTCGTTATCGGTGAAGGTCAAGTTTTTGGCAATCCTGTCAGTGCAGGTGGTCCATTATTGGGAATTTTGACCACCCGTTTTGACCGAAAGTTCATTCAAAATTTCCCTGGACGACTTGTTGGAAAGACAAAGGAATTGTCTGGAGATTCTCCTGGTTACTGCATTACCCTTTCAACAAGAGAACAGCATATTAGAAGAGAAAAAGCCACAAGCAATATTTGTTCTAACCAAACATTGATGGCTGTCAATGCAGGGATTTATTTGGCAAGTCTTGGTCCTCAAGGCATACAGGAATTGGCACAGGGTCTTGTTGATCGTGCTTATTATCTTATGGCAAAACTAAAGGAAATTCCTAATGTTTCAATCCCATACGAGAATATATTTGCTGAATTCATTGTTGAATTCTCTGGTATCGATCATAAAACATTGGAAAAAGAAATGATGGATAAAGGATTTATTCCAGGAATAAAAATTGAAGGTTCTGGTTGCAAACGTTTGATTGGCGTATCAGACACCCTATTGCGTGAAGACCTAGACGGTTTTGTTGAAGCTATAAAGGAGGTTTTGAAGAAATGAAGAAACGGATACAGGCAAAGTGGAACGAACCCTTGATCAGTGAACTTGGGGGAAATGGACGGCGTGCATATATCCCAGAGCAATTAGACATTCCGTCTGTCAAACTTTCTGATGAATGGCTAAGAAAATCACCTCCTCACCTTCCTGAAGTTTCAGAACTTGAATTGGTTCGACATGTGGTTCATCTTTCACAAATGATTCATGGGGTGGATGTGGGCCCTTATCCCTTGGGCTCCTGCACCATGAAATACAATCCTAAAATTAATGAACGAATTGCACGGTTTGATGGTTTTACTTCTATTCATCCTGAAACGCCTGACGATGCAATGCAGGGCATCATTGAAGTTTATTATAGAACCCAGGAAGCTTTAAAGACACTTACCGGTTTTTCCGCAATCACACTTCAACCTCCTGCAGGGGCATCTGGTGAATTTGTTGGAACTCTTATTATGAGAGCCTACCACTTGAGCCGTCGAGATCACAAAAGAAATACTGTTCTCATCCCAGATTCTGCACATGGAACCAATCCTGCCAGTGCTGCTATGGCTGGTTTTAAGGTTCTGGAAATCCCCTCCAATGAAAACGGGACTGTTGACATGGATGCTCTAGATGCAGTATTGGATGATTCTATTGCAGGATTGATGATAACAAACCCAAATACCCTTGGTATTTTTGAAAAAGAAATCTTGGAAATAACACGGAAAGTTCATGAGGTAGGAGGTCTGACATATCTTGATGGTGCAAACTTCAATGGAATTGTTGGAATGATACGTCCAATCGATATGGGATTCGACATTATGCATATGAACCTACATAAAACATTTACTGGTCCTCATGGTGGTGGTGGTCCCGGATCTGGTCCTGTTGGTGTTGCAGAACACCTTTCCCAATTTCTCCCAGTACCTATTGCGGCATATAAGGACGGAATGTATTATTGGGATTATTCTCATGAACAAACCAGTATTGGACGGGTTCATGCTTACAATGGAAACTTTGGAATTGTGTTGCGCGCCTTGGCATATATTTACAGGAACGGTGGAATTGGTCTACGTAAATCCTGTGAAATTGCAGTCCTTAACGCAAATTATCTAATGCACAAGGTGAGCAAAATCAGAGGGCTGACAATTCCTAGAGCCCATGGTGTGCCTAGAAAACATGAGTTTGTAGCATCTGCTCTCCCTATGCTAAAAGAGACAAAGGTTTCTGCCAATGACATTGCAAAAGCAATGTTGGATTATGGTATCCATTCTCCCACTGTTTATTTCCCCTTAATTGTTAAAGAGGCCTTAATGGTTGAACCCACAGAATCTGAAACAATACAAAGCTTAAATCAAATCTACAAGGTATTGCAGATAATCTCCGATGAAGCTTATGCAAATGCGGAAAAACTACATCAAGAACCTACAACTACCTCCATTGGAAGACTTGACGAAGTATCGCTCGCAAAACATCCTGTATTGAGTGAAAGAATGGCAAAATAAACTTCTACTCCGCTTTTCTTAATACTGATTCATGATAACTAATTACTACCTTATAATAGCCCTGTAATGCCTTATCCAACTCGGCATCTCCTGTATCAATATACAACATAGGTGTTGCCTGCATCTTTTCAGGTGTTGCGAAAACCCTAATCCCCTTCTTTCCAACATTTTTCAAAATATCAGGGGGAATTTGTCTATTCCCTCTCCCAAATAAATGACCTTGAGAACCGATAGGTGTGACCCAAACCTCGTCAATTCTCATCTTTCTCAATTCATCATATGTTGCATCTTCTAAAACCCGTTCTCTTCCATTGAACACATCAATCCCAAGCAATGATTTTTCCAATCCCATATGAATGAAAATCTGTTGCATCGTACTTCCACTCCCTACCAATATCGTCCCATGTAACCATCCTTCCTCTTCAATGCGCTGTGCAATTAATCTATAGGTATCCTCATCCGATTTTTGATGGAAGGTGGACTTTCCCACCTGAATCTGTTCAATAGCTGGAACGTATGCCGCTGAAACCAACTTAGGTATAATTCTCCCTTTTTTATATTCCTCTTCATCAAGATCTTCTATTTCAACAACTTTTGTCTTTCCATCCCAGACATCCAAAACAATTCCCAAGTCTTCTGGTTTGTGAAGAAATACTCCTGAGAATATTTTCACTCCTGCGGGTATCCCTAAAATCGGAATTTTCCGTTCGTAGGTCTCTTTGCCGACTATTGCGGCAGTTCCATCTCCTCCCACAAAAATGATCAATTCAACCTTTTGCATAACCAATTCTTGAACTGCTTTTTTTGTATGAATTGGTTTACTTCGTTTAGGCATTTCATAAACAACCTTCCCCAATGATGAGAACTGCTTATCTGTAACCAGCCATTCAATATCATTATTGGTTATTGAAGATATCGCCCGTTTTGCGATGTCATATGAGACCTGTTTCTCTCCTTTTTGTACTAGATCCCATGCTTTTTCAATATCATCTGTACCTTTCCATGCAAACTTAGCACCCATTCCTGCAATGGGATTAATTACAAGCCCCAATCTTGACACATTGATCACGATTTTCCAAATATTCCTTGGATTGCATGTGCTACTCTCTCACGCTCTTCTTGTGTAAGACTTGGGACAACTGGTATTTCAAAATGGTTTGGGCCAATTTTCTCAGAAATCGGACAGTGTATTTTTGTGTAATCTGGATAGTTGACACATGCACTCCATCTCCATTCTTTAATATTGACAAAATTCTGTTGCTGATAACTTAATGTGGCATATATCGGTCTTGCCATGACCCTATGCTCCTTGAATTTTTCAACAGCCTCTTTTGGTTTAATGGAACTATTTCGGGTGTCAATGGCAAAGATGTAATCTGCATGTGTAAATCCCTTAGGGATATGCTGATAATCAATTGTTTCAATTTCATCAATTATCTTTCTATAATATTCCGCATTTTTTGATCTCTTTTCCAAAAGCTCACTTATCCTATCCATCTGTACTGACGCAATTGCCCCCTGTAAATCCGTCATCCGATAGTTGAATCCAACACGTACATGCTTATATCCTCCTTCCAACGTTCTTCCATGATTCTTCAGCGATTCAACTTTCTCTGCCAACTCTTCATTATTGGTTACAACAACCCCTCCCTCACCAGAAATCAAATTTTTTGTTGCATATAGGGAAAAGGTTGCTATATCTCCAAAATTTCCTGCATGAACTCCATCAATCCTTGCTCCATGAGCTTGTGCCGCATCTTCAATTAGAATTAGGTCTTTGTCATCTGCAAGGTCTCTGAATGCCTTCATATCTGCTGGTAGCCCAAAAATATGTACTGGCATGATTGCCTTCGTCTTTTCAGTGATTGCTTCCTCCACTTTTTCTGGATCCAAGTTCCAAGTGTCTGATTGAACATCCACAAACTTTGGCACTGCCCCAACAAACAGGATGGAATTCGATGTTGCAATAAATGTAAATGGTGTAGTTATTACCTCATCTCCTGGTTTTAATCCAACTGCTTCCATCGCCAAATGAAGCGCGGCTGTTCCGTTTGCACATGTTATCGCATTTTTTACCCCCGTGAATGCCTTGAATTTTTCTTCAAACTCTTTTGAATACTTTCCTTCAATCAACCGTTTGGATTCAATTACTTCTATAACAGCCTCTTTCTCTTTTCCTGTCAAGGAAACATCAACAAATGGTATGACACGGTCATTCATTGATCTTTTCAATTCAATTATCTATTTTACTTTGTCCATTCATCTTGATACTAACTTGCTTTTACTTTATGGATTTTGTCTCCTGATCGCCCCCGAATTCTGATTATCCACTCACCTTTTGCGGGAACTGCCAGCTTTTGACTAAAGCTGAATGGCTTGATTACCATAATTGCCATTCCTGGTGCAGATTGACCATAATAATCCACTACAATGGTTTTTGTATTTTCATCTATGTGGACTTTTGTGTCTGTATGCTTCCATGCTGGGGTCGGCCATTCTGCATCCACCTCTATTGTGAATTGCTTGCCAACTTCCACAGATTCAGGTCCTCTTATGGACTTGATAAATGGTAATGATCTTGTGTCGTTTCTCATGATTGCTCACTTGTACTCAAAGAAACCTTTTCCGGTTTTTATTCCGAGATTCCCTTCTTCAACCAGTTTCACTAGGATGTCTGCTGGTTTATAGCAATCCCCAAATGATCTTTGCATTGTGCGCTGACTGGCAAGGGCAACATCTAATCCAACCATATCTGCAAGCGTCAACGGTCCGACAGGAAAATTAGCTCCTAGAACCAATGCCTTGTCAATGTCCTCAGGACTTGCGACTCCCTCATCCAATAGTTTTGCTGCCTCATTCAATGCAGGCAAAAGTACTCTATTCACAATGAAACCTGGAGAATCCTTGGTTACAATGGGTTGTTTCCCTAACTTTTCAACAAACTTGATTGCTGTCTCTTTTACTTCGTCGGATGTTTCCTTTCCTAAAACCACTTCAACAAGTTTCATTGCCGCAGGTGGATTGAAAAAATGAAGCCCAATAACTCTTTCAGGGTTCTTGACAACAGTCGCAATTTCTGTTATGGATAATGTGCTGGTATTTGATGCCAAGATTGTGTCTTCACTTGCAATTTCTGATAATTTGCTGAATACGTCCTTTTTTACATCCATGTTCTCAAAAACGGCTTCTATGACTAAATTTGCTCCCTCTACCGCTGACTTCATGTCAAGTGTTGGCTTTATCCTATGGAACACCTTTTCCCCATCCGCAGGTGACATTTTCCCTCTTTCTATCCCCTGCATCAATGCCCTTCTGATTTTGTCCATACCTGCATCCAGAAATTTCTGTTCTTTGTCTAAAACTGTTACATTGTACCCTGCTACAGCAGATACATATGCAATTCCTGAACCCATTGCTCCTGTTCCTATAACTACTATATTTTGGATGTCCATATGCAGGAATATCATCATGGGTTTTTTTATCTTGAGTAAATATCTTGGAAGATTGAAGTCGAAAATATGAAAATTTCAACGAAGAGGTAGTAAAAATCAAAATCAGTTCTTGATTTGTCAATTCTGTATGCCCTTTGAAGCAACTATTATATTCCAATAAAATAATTTGGCTTAACTACGGTGATAAGAATGAGTACTGTATTATACAGCAAAGAAGGAACTTTCTTAAGTACAACACAGAACATTGCTAAAATTACTCTAAACAAGCCTGCTTCCTTGAACGCACTTGGTCCTGATCTTGTTGCAGATCTAGAGGAGGCAATCGATAAGGCATTGGCAGATGATGAAATCAGAACCATAATCATCACTGGTGAAGGTAAGGCATTTTGTGCAGGTGCAGACCTAAAAGCCTTGAGCAAGCTTACTCCTGAAGAAGCCCATGAATATTCAATCAAAGGTCAAGCCCTTTTCCGCAAAATTGAACAAGCTCCAAAAGCCGTCATTGCCGCAATAAATGGAATATGCTTGGGCGGTGGATTGGAATTGGCTATGTCTTGTGATATTAGGGTTGCAGCAAGCGAAATAAAATTGGGATTGCCAGAAGTGTCTCTAGGTCTAATCCCTGCTTGGGGCGGTTCCCAACGACTTCCCTATCTTGTGGGCATGTCAAAAGCAAGAGAGATGATCTTGACTGGAACCATGATTTCTTCTGAAGAAGCCCTTCAAATAGGTCTTGTCAGCAAGGTTGTGCCAGCAGATGAACTACAGGCAACTGCCGCATTCTTGGCCACAAAAATTGGGGAAAATGCGCCATTGGCAATTAAATATGCTAAAGATGCATTAAATGCAAGCAGAACTTTAAGTATCGAGGATGGCAATAAACTAGAATTGGAGATAGCTGATAAGTTGGCTGCTTCTGAAGACCTGCGCGAAGGAATAACTGCCTTCGCTGAAAAACGCAAACCCGTTTTCAAAGGCAAATAAAATGCTATGGTGACAATAAAAATGGATGAAGATGTTGTAATCGTTGGTGGTGGACATTCAAAATTTGGCAAACGCAAGGGACTGGGTATCCGGGAACTTGCCTTTGAAGCTGTTGAATCCCTCCTGAAAGATTTTAATATGGGGCTTGAGGATATCGATGCCTCTGTCATAGGTATTGCAGGCGAAGAATTTTCTGGACAAGGTGCCCCTGCTGCAGTCATAAATGATGAAATTGGAATGGCTGGAAAACCTACCTTGCGAGTTGAATCTGCATGTGCAACAGGAACCGCGGCAATTAAAGCCGCCTATGGATGGATTAAAGCTGGATTCTATGATTCTGTATTGGTTTTGGGTGTTGAGAAAATGACCTCTGTCTCCTCTGCACGGGCTACTGAGTTGATGGCTAGGGCTGGGGACGTAAGATGGGAATCACCATATGGTTGTACATTTCCTGGTTATTATGCATTATTCGCAAGTGCACACATGAAAGAATACGGAACCACAAAAGAGATGCTTTCCGCCGTAGGTGTCAAGGCTCATCATTATGGTGCCATGAACCCGTTGGCTCACTTGCAAAAGGAGGTCAGCCTTTCTGAGGCAATGAATGCAGTACCAATTGCCCATCCTCTAAACCTTTATGACTGTTCTTTAATTTCTGATGGGGCCGCTGCTGTTGTCTTGACAAGAGAAAGTATTGCCAAGAAATTTACAGACACACCTATCAAGATCAAAGGTATTGGATCTGGTTCAGATACTATGCAAGTTGCCCAACGAAAGTCTTTAACCTCACTTCAAGGTGCTAAAGACGCGGCAAGGAAGGCATATAAGATGGCTGGTATTACCCCCAATGATGTTGATGTCGCAGAGGTGCATGACTGTTTTACTATTGCTGAAATCATTGCAACTGAAGACCTTGGATTCTTTGAACCTGGACAGGGTGGTCCTGCTGTATTGGATCAGCAAACATATATCGGTGGCAAAATTCCTGTAAATGTAGACGGTGGTCTTAAATCAAAAGGTCATCCACTTGGGGCGACAGGAGTATCTCAAGCATATGAATTAAGAAAGCAATTGCTTGGAGAAGCAGGAAAAAGACAGGTTGACGGTGCAACAATTGGTCTAAGCCATAATGTCGGTCAGTCGGGTCAATTTGTCAATGTTATCATCTACGGAAGGGATTGAAATGTCGGAACAGCAAGCGATTAAATTTGGTTACATAACGTATGAGGAAACAGTTCCTCTGACTTCTGAATTCGCTCAAAACCTTTTGGAAGGGAAAATTGTTGGAAAAGTATGCAACAATTGCAAGGCTAAATACCTACCCCCTCGCAATGGTTGCTCAAAATGCTTCAGCAGGGATCTGTCACCTTTTGAGGTTTCACCGGAAGCAACACTTAAGGCATTTACTGTTATTCATTTCCCTCCCGAATCCTTTGCCGATAAAGCACCTTACATTGTTGCAATCGGTGAATTTGAAGATGGAACTGCTGTCCTCGCACATCTTACGGGAATGACGGCTATGCCCCAAGTTGGCATGAAAATTAAACTTGTTGGTCAAAAAATAGCTCAAGATCGAGTTGTCTATAAATTTGTAAAGGTCTAATTTGCACTAATTCTCTCAAACTCTATCGATAATTAAAAAAGAGCATTGTTTAATCCTCATATGTTTACCAATGAAAGTTCATTATGTGCTTCTATTTGTAATCTTGGCTTCGGCGATGATGCCGGCTTTTGGACAGCAGGTTGAAGACAAGTACGTGATTTTATTCGACCAATCACATGGGCAATACTTTACCCCTGAAATGTTGAAAACAGCATTTGATTCACTTAATGCCCTTGAAACTTACTTCAATATCAAAATTGAAGTCAAAACAATAAATAGTAAGTTTAATTTGACTAACCTCCAAGGAGCTGATCTTCTTATTATTACAAACCCCGATTCTGGAAGCACGACATCAACTGAAGAGAAAAGGGCATTGGCTGATTTTATCCGAGCAGGAGGAAGCACACTCTATTTGGGCAATCCTTACAGTGATGATAAAAATATCACTGGAAATCCTCAACTCATCAATGACTTGATGGATAGTAGCTTCCAACCTAGAACCTCATTTCAGCCTGCAAAGGATACCTTGGATAAGCCAACAGTTGTTGTGGACGACTTCAACAATGACGGAAACATAACGCATGTGGTTTTGACCAATGATACCTTGAATTTTGATGCAATGCATAAGGGACCAAACCCTGGCTTTACTAATGTCTCGAAAATTCTCTACTATGGCACTCCAATTGTCGATAAGGATTCCGTTTCCAGCCTTTACAAAAGAATTGTCTATGGAAATTTCTCACATACAACTTATGCTGTTGATGAAAAATTTGACACTGCAGTTCTTTCACAGACATTCTATTGGCTAGTTGGAAAAGAATACAAACAAGGCAGAACAATGGCCATTGGAAGCACGATAATGTTCAGTGACCTTCCATATGATGAAAATTCAAAATGGATTGATCAAATGGATAACCTTAAGCTTTTCCAAAATGTAATCGCTTGGCTTCTTCAACTTACTCCACTTGATCCTGAAACACCAATTGTCGAAAAAGATTTTGGCTTTTTTGTTGCCTTGAACCTCTCAATTTCTGTAGGATTTGCCTTACTTGTTGCAATTGTTGCCTTTGCAAGTCTTATATTAAGTGGTAAACTTTCTCCATCTGATGTCACAAAATTCAAGCGTGAACAACCAAAACTTCAGAAGGAAGTAAAACAAACTAAACTGGCTTCATCTGGAAAACAAGCCAAAACAACCAAGAAAAAGAAGAAGAAAAGAGGTCAAGTCAAGTAATCTGCCTTTATACCCATTCTATCCAATTCTTCAATAATCTCCCTTCCATACATTTTTATTGGTGATTTCCCATTTATTTTCCCTAGTACACCTTCAATCCCCCAAATTTTTCTGTTTAACTCATTAAATCTAACCAGTGCGTTAATGATGTTTTCTCTTTTTGTCCAATGTCTCAAAACTTTGAAATTCGCGAAATATCCATCTCCTATCACCTCTTTTGTCAGATACCCAACAATTAAACTCCCATGAAATACCATATACCCATTTTCAAATTCTGAAAGTGACTTTGGCTGTAAAAATGGGTTTCTTTCGATTTCTGTGGGTAGATATAAAATGCTTATTGGATCTGAAAATGGAAGAAACCTTATCTCTTGATCCATTACGCTCGTCCTTCTTAATTCCTCAATAACTTGTCCATATGCGATTTGATTCTCATTCTTTGGATAGGATATGAAATTCCCCGTTTCAATAACCCCTCTTCTTGACATATCTTTTTCCAATTTTCTTACTTCTTGATATGTCCATCCAAAATATCGTGATATTTGGGTTACCGTCAGTGGCAATTGATGCTTCAATAATTCTAATAGCAAATACTCCTTTGCTTGTTTCAAACTGAATTGTTCCTCATAATCAAAAATTTCCCATTGTGTAAACTCATCGTCCAATATTTCTACTCCTAAGCGTTTGACTTGATATTTCCTTTCCAAATACCTTAGCCGCTGTATTACTTTTGTATAAGGCATGTTTAACTCTTCTTGAAGCTCTGAAAGGGACATTCCCGGATATTTTCTTAATAACGCCATTATCTGCTCATCAAGAAGAGTTGGTGAATATGAAGGTCTTGCAATAGTTGCATATGCAAGTAAATGTTCTCGTTTCATTATTCCCAACCTCCCATTTGCACCTATCCCTATTCCCATACCACTTTCAGGTAATTGTGGTCTTTTAAAAATTCTAAAGGCAATGGATTCTAATGAATTGATTTGCATCACTCTTCTAAAAACATCTTCTTCAGATTTAATCTCAAGAAAATGATGCCTTAATAACCATGAATTACTTCTTTCCAAAGTGAACATTCCTGAAACTTCATTATCCCTCTTTTTGAATTTGGTAAACACTAATCCTTCTGCTGTTTTTTCATATCCTTTATTTAAGAGGAAAAGAACTGTGTCTTTTGAAGATATTCCCATCTTGCTTTGTCTATAATCGATTTTTGCTTTATATCCCCTTTCCTGACCCCATTGCTCCAAATATTTGATTACTTCATCTAAAGGGAAATCACTCCAAACCAAATCACTTATGGTCATTTCTGATTTCTTCAGGCGTATCTTAAAAGTGGCCGCAATTTTCCCATTTTTTAACAATACTGTTGTGTTTCGCTTGGCTTTCTTTTCTTCAATCCATATTAATTCCACTAGTGGGTCTGCATCATCAAGCACCATAGCACTTTCATCTTCGTTTTCCCCTTCCATTATTCCAGTTAATGCAAAAACTTCTTTCTTGTGGGTCAACTTAAATGGTCTCCAAATCATTCCCTCACGCTCTAATAGCATTAAATCCCCCATGAACTTATATTCTGGAAGACCTGAAAAAAAAGAAATTCCCTCAAGTGTTAAATATCCAAAAGTCTTAAAGAGTTCAATTAACACTATTCGAACACTTCTTTTTTCATTTTCTTGGATTCTTTTCCAATAATGATATGTCTTTGTTTTACCTTGTCGCTCTACAAGTATTAACCAATCTTTTCTCATTTTTGCAGTTTCCATGGTGACTTTTCTAGACGAAAATCCTCTGTTTATCAGTTCTGCATGTGTAATTCTTTGTTCTTTTTTTATCTCTTCAAAAATTGGATTTCCTTCGAAATATCCCTCATTTTCTTCCCTGAGAAAAAACGGTAGCAGACTTTTGACCCGTTTTTCTGTAACGATTTTTGTTTTACTTTTGACTAATACTTCAAACGTGGAATTACTTAATTCCCGCTTTGCAGTTCTTTCTCCCATTTTATAAAAACTCATTAGTGAAAGATGGTTTCCAACCCACCATAGTGCATCTTTCCATTCATTTACTTGTGTAAGTGAATGAAAATGCTTATACCGAAGCTCTTGTAAAGTGGAAAAAGATATTTTCATTATTGTCCCTCAAGCCAATATTCTGGACGAAAACCATTAATTCTTTGGATTTCAATCTTTATCAATCCCCTGTCAAACGCCTCTTTCTCAATTAAGCCAAAGAATTTCTCTATTTCTTTCTCACTCATGGTTGCGTCCATTGTGACATCAATCACTTGAAATGTATCAATTGCTTCTTTTGATCTAATACAACCCTTTGGTTGACCTTGGTGCAACACGATCATATTTACTCCTGACAGGTGGATTGGATACTGTTTTATCGTTTCCAATAAGCTAAGGGGTATTTCTTTTAGTGTCCACCAATTTGGAAGGTAATTCCCCCGATTTTTCTCCAAAATTGTCTCCTCATCTAGGATATGGTAATAATACACCTTTCTATCCTCATTCAGTAGGTATCTGACTTCTCCTTCCTTGATCAGATCTGCCAATGCTGAAAAGATAAACACTGGTTTTTCTTCAATTGCGCTTTCCAATTCTTCTAAGGATAAAATGACATTATGTCTCAAATTCCCTATAATTAGTTCTTTCATTCCCAACTTTTTATTTATCGTGAAAACTCCTTTTTCATAATGTAGTTTTTTTTCCTTTACCAACTGGTTCAATAAAGGTTCAATGTTTTCATTGTGGAAATGGTTTACGATCTTCTCTTTGCTGAACCAATTGAATGTTCTTATGAATGTATCCAAGTCCTCCGTTTCTTTCCTCTTCCCAATAATACCCAATAATTTCAGTTCTACAATGTCCTTACCACTTAAGGGGACGGAAACCTGCCTTTGCGAAACCAAATAGTCATTGTCCAATTGAAAGCCTTGTTTCAAAAAAATAGATGTGGTCAATGCAAGAGCACTATCATTGAAAGGTTTTCCATTCATCTCTTCCACAGATATTACAGTTGCCATGAAAAATTGTTTTGCATAACTCAAGACTTGTTTTGCCAACAACTCCAAAAATACCGGGTCATATGTCAATATCTTCTTAACCTGTATTTGAACAACCTGCAAATGGTCTCTTGTAAGATGAATATAATCCATTGATCCTATCGCTTCCGATCCAAAAATTATTGCCAATGATCCTGAACGTGGATGTATCCATTCTTGCCGTAACCTCCCTCGAAGAAGAAACAGGGGGTCGTCCCATGGAACAAGCAAAACTTCCATATTTGATTTTTGTTTGATATGGGGTCTTGTAATTTTACTACGAAATAACACCATCCCGTTTTCTTCAATCAATTCTATTTTTTCTTTACTTTTCAACTCTTCAATGGCTGTTTCAACAACTTCAAACGGTAATTTAGTTAATCCAATAATTTCATCTATGCTTACTGTGCCATACCAGAATATGCAATCTTGAACAATCATTTCTTGACTTTCCAATCTCGATTTTTCTGTGCCTCTTGCAAAAGGAAGCAAAACATAATTCTTTTTCTGTGTGAATTGGTCAATCACTCCTTCCCCTATCTGTCCAATATATAAATTCCATTCCAAATACCGCAATATTTCTCGCAGTTTTCTATTGTCCATATTGGTAAGTTCCTTTAACTTAACAAATGAAATGCCCTTATTTTTCCCAATCAGCTCCAAAATGTCCTTTTCTTCAATATCCAAATCTTGCCTTTCTCTTGCTTCAATTATCCTTTTCGCTTGTGGAGCTGTGACGAACACGTTTTTTCCTCCCCAAAACCTGCCAAAATACACTCTCCCATTTTCCATCGCCTGCAAAACTTCTCCTCTACGAAAAGATGTATGGCGAAGATAAATTGAAATGATGTTTCTGATTGGTCCCGTTTCCTCTATTATTTCTTCTACACCCCTTGAATTATCTCCTGTTGATATTATCAACTTTTTCAATCGTTCTGAGAATTGATTCCTCTCATGTATATGTTTCTTGCTTACTTGCAATAAAAGTCTTTCATGATCAATTTTTGAGATGTATCTTCTTGTCTGATCGTAAATATATCCTCCAATCACCTCTCCATTATTTTGGAGATCATCCAATGCACTTTCAACTAATTGATCATCAATTTCCAGTAAATGTGAAATTTCCTGTGATGTCAACGGTCCCCTTGAAAAAATTAAATTATAAACTAAATGTCTGCTTGCTTCACTTGTTTTCATCTTCTTGACTAGACTTTTGATGTTCTCTATTTCTTCTGAGGGGCTATTCCCTTTTGGATACTCCTCTATTTCTTTACAACCTTTTAATACTGATAAAGCTATTAATTGTCCCTTTGAGACGATTCTCCCATTATATACAAATCCTTTCATCCCATTTCTGACATTTTTTGGATCCATTCCCAAACCTGACCTGTATTGCCACAATTCCCATCGCCTTTTTTCTGTAAATTCTGGGCTTTCAAGCTTGTTTTTGAAATATTTGTCAACTGCATCTCTCTCCAATTGAATTTCTCTTTCCATTAGTCTGCCAATGACCTGTTTGTGCAATGAAAGCAATAATGCCCTTCTGTTCTGCATCAAAATTACATCTGTTGTGGAAGTTACTAAAATGGGATGTGTCATTGGGCTTGGAATGCCTGTCCCATCAATATACTTCACTTCTATTTTTCCCTCATGAATCATGTCTACAACTTGTTTTGCTTTCTCTAAATCAAAAATCTCCGTGAATATCTCTTTTTCAACTTCCTGCAATAGGGGAAAATTAGGTTCCAGAAATTTCAATAGCCGCTGTGCCATTTGATGTTGTTGTTCTGGTGTCCTCGTAAACTTTGGTGATCGTTTTAAAACCATGAGGCTTCTTACCGCAACATGTCTAAACCTTAATTTGAATTGCTCTGTCTGTTCTATTGATTCCTTGATATAATCATCCAATTTTCTTTCGGTTTGAATTATCCCAAAAAGGTTTGTATGCTTAAATTGAAACCCCAATGGCAATATCAAGGCAAATCCATTGTCTGTAACGCTAATCCCCACATTAATGTCATGTTTTCGGGAAATCGCTGTTGCAAGTGCATGTGCGATGGGCTCATTCACTTTTCTGCCAAATACACTCAGTACAAGTATATTCGTAACTCCACTTGCATCTGTATAACTTTCAACCACTATTCTTTTGTCGGTAGGAATCTCTGCTACTTCTTGTTGACGTTTCAAATAACTTATTATTTGCTCTGATACTGTGTTTTCTACTCCAAAATACTCTTCAACAAACCTTTTGGCTGATTTCTCGTTGTTTCCAATAATCTTGTTTCGAACCATCTCCAAGAACATGCCTATATGTTGCCCAACCAAAACGCTCCTGCTTATCCCTTCTCCCGCCCAGGAAGGGATTGTAGGTCTGAACCCCAATGCCTGCTTAACAATTATTTTATTTCCGACACTTCTAAGAAATTTATATGTTGTCCCTCCCAAGACAAAAATATCTCCATGACTCAATTTTTCTGCAAAACGTTCCGAGATTGTTCCGATTTTTTCCCTTGTCATTTCATGCACTACTTGAATACTTGAAACATCTGGTATTGTGCCAATATTCATCATAAAATTCTGTCTTGCCATGCCTTTCTTTCCAAATTTCCCTTTTTCCTTGTCAAACCAAATCCTTCCATATTTCCATTTCTCTTCCACGGCAGTTGGACTATCCATTGCCTCCAATAATTTTAGAAACAATTCAAATTCCATATTTCGATATGGGTATGCCCTTTTGATTAACGAAAACGCCTTCTTGACATCCCATGCCTGTTCCAATGAAAGACCAACAATGATTTGAGCAAGAACATCCAGGGGTTCTTCTGGAATCTGAATCTCTTCTATTTTTCCCTCATATATCAAATTGCGGATTGTCAGAATTTCTAACAAATCAACAATATCAGTTGATAATATATGTCCATGTGAAGTTTCTGATAAGGTATGTCCTGAACGTCCAATTCTTTGAACTGCTGTGGCTACTTCCTTTGGCGAGCCCCATTGAATGGCAAGATCAATATCTCCAATGTCAATTCCCAACTCAAGTGATGTGGATGTGACTACTGCCCTTAATTCTCCTGATTTTAACTTTCTCTCCGCCTCAAGTCTTAATGATTTGTCAATAGATCCATGATGAACTGCAATCTTCCCTCCCAGTCTCCCTTTGCTCCTCTCCAATAATGTTGTTGTTAAATGCTCTGTCCATTTCCTAGTGTTCGCAAAAATAATTGTTGTTTGGTGTTTCTCTATCTCTTTCAAGATATGGTCTATTAACCTATTATTGATCATCTCAAACCTGTCAAATTCCAAGTTGTTCGTTGGTGCAATTACCTCAACCTTCACTTTATTTGTTTTCTTGGTTTGGACAACATGGACTTTTTTTGCATTTTTCCCCATTCCTTCCAAGAATTGACATATTTTTGGAATTGGGGAGACTGTGGCTGAAATTCCTATCCTAGGTATGTCTTTTTTGTTCAACCAAGATACCCATTCTAGACATAACGAAAGTAATGTACCCCGTTTCGTCGCAGCAAGATCGTGTATTTCATCAATAATTATCCATTCAATCCCTCTCAGTAACTCTTTGAAACGTTTTGAGGCAAGGGCTATTCCCAAGGATTCTGGAGTAGTAATAAGAATATGTGGTGGTATCTTAAGCATTTTGCTTTTTTCATAACTGCTTGTATCTCCAGTTCGGACTGAAACCCTTATCTGTCTGATTAACCCCATTTCCTCCAATGGTTTCTGTAAATTTATCGCAATATCGTTGTTTAATGCTTTCAATGGTGAAATATAAAGCACGTAAACCTTGTCATTTAATTCCCCCCTTTCATGTAAGCCTTGCAATTCATCAATTATCCCCAAAAATGCGGCCAATGTTTTTCCAGACCCCGTGGGTGCAACTATCAATGTTGATTTCCTTTGTTTTATCAGTGGAATTGCCGTTTGTTGCAAGGTTGTTAAATTTCCCAATTTCTCAAATGTCCACTTCTTAATTTGCTGATTTAACTGAGGGGGTTCATGATTCAACTTCTCATAAACAATGTCGATACCTTGCCCTTCTTTCTTGCTCACTTATGTCCTTTAACCATTACTTGACCATAAATTCTTGGTTCATTACAAAATCCCCATTATCTGTAAGACTACGCGACGCCTTCGTGGTCTGACATCTAGATCAACTAAGGCAACCTGTTGCCACGTCCCTAAAACTAACCTCCCCTTTATAATTGGAATTGTTAATTCTGCCTGCAAAAATGTGGCACGAAGATGTGAACGTGCATTTGTATCAATTCTGTCATGTAGGTAGTCATCTCTTCGCGGAATGATTCTTGCTATGGTTTTCTTCAGATCCTCAATCAATCCATGTTCATATTCCGTGGTAATGATTGCAGCTGTCGAGCCTGGATGGAATACTGTCAATCTCCCTTCCCTTATCCCGCTTTCATGTACAAACTTGTCCAATTCATCAGTAATGTCTATGATGTCAATTTCCCCTGATGTATCAACTGATAATTCCTTAGTTTCAATACTTAACTGACCTGATATCATTAATTTTATTTCTGTAAAAATAAGATATTAACTCCCCTATGGCCTGTTGGATGTTTGTTCCTATTCCTATTAAATTTCTATGACCAAAATGCCTTTTTATAAATTAACCTATTATGTAGATGTTTTTAATTTTTAATCCCTTATCCTTCCTTTCTTGGTTCAAAATATGAGAAACACTCCGTTGGGCGCCCCAAACTTTTCCACTCAACGCGCCAAAACCCCAATCGATAATAACAGAAACTCATCCATGGTCTATCTCAATTCCATTTTTTTATGTATATGGGCTTTCTTGTCTCTGTTTTTCTCACTTTATGATTCACAAACTTGGCGAAAGTAATAAGACTGCCGCGGGCAAAGATAAATTCCCATGAATCCTGTATCCATTCAATCCAAAACTAACATAACAATTTCATGTATTGCATGGATCGGATCGAGTGTTGAATGTGGTGAAAAATTCCCGATAGGGAATTGTATGTTTTTCACTCCGATTTTAAAAAACCAAATTTCCAAAAATAGGTGGTTACCATGACAGAAGCACGATTGAAATTTAGAACTGCTGATGCAGACGAACAGGGTCTTATCTTTAGAAGATTGTTTACCAAGAAAGGAATTCATCCTTATGATTTAGTTGAATGGGAAAAAAGAGATGCTGTCATTTCCAATGAAAAGGGAGAGGTGGTATTCAAGCAAACAAATGTTGAATTCCCCTCCTTTTGGTCATTGAACGCCAGCCAAATAGTTGCCAGCAAATATTTTCATGGAAAATATGATTCTCCAGAAAGGGAATCCAGCCTCAAACAATTGATTGATAGGGTTGTCAACACCATTACCGAATGGGGAAAGAAAGATGGGTATTTTGCAGACGATACCAATGCAGAAAATTTTGCAATGGAACTTACCCATATCCTCCTTCACCAATATGCCAGCTTTAACTCTCCTGTTTGGTTTAATCTTGGAACAACATCCAAACCTCAAGCCTCTGCCTGCTTCATCAACAGTGTAGAAGACACAATGGAGTCCATCCTTGAATTGGTTAAGACAGAGGGAATGTTATTCAAATATGGTTCGGGTGCCGGTGTTAACCTTTCTGTCCTTCGTTCTAAGAAGGAGCAATTAAGCACTGGTGGTTATGCATCTGGTCCTGTTTCCTTTATGAAAGGCTACGATGCATTTGCTGGTACAATTAAATCTGGTGGAAAAACACGAAGGGCTGCAAAAATGGTCTTGCTTGATGCGGAACATCCAGACATTGTTGATTTTATTGTTGCCAAAGCGAATGAGGAGAAAAAAGCATGGGCTTTGATTGACGCTGGATATGATGGATCTTTCACTGGTGAGGCCTACAGTTCTGTTGCGTTCCAGAATGCCAATCATTCTGTCCGAGTGTCTGATGAATTCATGAGGGCTGCAATTAATAATGAAAAATGGTATACTCGATATGTAACAACTGGTGAAATTGCAGATGAATACAATGCACGCGAATTGCTGGACATGATTAGCGAAGCAACTTACATTTGTGGAGACCCAGGGCTTCAATACAAAGATACAATCAACAGATGGCACACCTGCAAAAACAGTGGCCCTATCAATGCCAGCAATCCCTGCAGCGAATACCTCTTCCTTGACGATACTGCCTGCAATCTTGCTTCAATCAATCTGCTGAAATACAGGAACCCTGACGGATCATTTGACTTGGAAAAGTACATCCATACCATCAATATTGTATTTACCGCTCAGGAAATAATCGTTGGAAATGCCAGCTATCCAACTCCCAAAATTGAGAAAAACAGCCACATCTACAGAACCATTGGTCTTGGTTATACCAATCTAGGTGCACTTCTTATGTCACTTGGTCTCCCATATGACAGCGATGAAGGAAGGAACTATGCCGCTGCATTGACATCTGTCCTCACTGGGCAAGCATATCTGCAAAGTGCTGTTATCGCCTCTGTCATGGGTCCATTTGACGGATACAAACAAAATAAAGACCCAATGCTTGAAGTTATTGGAATGCATAGGGACGC
Source organism: Candidatus Heimdallarchaeota archaeon (assembly GCA_015523565.1). Lineage (GTDB taxonomy): Archaea > Asgardarchaeota > Heimdallarchaeia > Heimdallarchaeales > Kariarchaeaceae > WAKA01. The sequence continues at coordinate 27,969 of WAKA01000202.1, forward strand.
ATCAAAACAATTGTCTTCTAAAGGTGTAGACCCAATGCTTTACTATTATGCTTCTACTGTCTGGGATGAAACTCTAGATGCAGGGATACACTATGGATACAGAAATGCACAAGCCACTGTGTTGGCGCCAACGGGGACTATCTCTTTTATGATGGATGCAGATACAACAGGAATTGAACCTGATATTGCTCTTGTAAAATACAAGAAAATGGTTGATGGCGGATACATGACCATAATCAACCAAACTGTCCCTCTCGCCCTGAAGAAATTGGGCTACAAGAAAGATCAAGCACAAAAAATCATGGATTATGTCCTTGAAAAGGGAACTATTGAAGGAGCACCATATGTCAAGAATGACCACCTCCCTGTCTTTGATTGTGCATTCAAAAGCCCCAATGGAACCAGAACCATTCATTATATGGGTCATGTCAGAATGATGGGGGCTGTTCAACCCTTCATCTCTGGTGCCATCTCAAAAACCGTGAACATGCCTGAACACACTACTGTTGAAGAGATATCTAAAACCTATATTGAGGCATGGAAACTTGGTGTAAAAGCCATCGCCATTTACAGGGACAATTCAAAACGGCTTCAACCCCTTAATACAAAGAAAGAAGAAAAGAAAACAGAAAACAAGAACAAAATTGAATTGGAGCATGAAAACCTTGATGACCTTTCCCAGCTTAAACTTCCTACACCTACTCCAATAAGAAGAAGATTGCCTGAAACAAGAAATTCCAAGGTTCATAAATTCGATATTGAGGGTCATGAGGGATATATTATTGCAGGTCTTTATGATGACGGCACTGTTGGTGAAGTATTCATTAAAATGAGTAAACAGGGCTCGACATTGGGTGGTGTAATGGACAGTCTTGCTGTTCTGATTTCTCTTTCCCTTCAATATGGTGTGCCGCTTTCTGTCTTGGTCAATAAATTTATCCACACCAAATTTGAACCCTCTGGATATACTGCCAATAAGGACATACCCACCACTTCCAGCATAGTGGATTATATTTTCCGATGGCTTGCTTTGGAATTCCTGCCTGAAGAGGAAAGACCGTTGTCTCTGCAAAAATCTTATTCAAATGGAACCTCATTGCCTCCTAAGGAGGATGCCATTGACCCCACCACTTTCGATAAGCGAAATGTCGAAGATGAATCAATTTGTATCTATTGTGGTGCAATCGCCATTAGGGCAGGATCCTGCTATGCTTGCCCTGAATGTGGAAACACCTCTGGATGCAGTTAGGGTGAAATAATGACTACAGATACATTTCAACAAACCATCCATATTGACAGGATGAAATATGTCCTAAATGCATTGAGGGAATGTGCGGTACCTAACGGGGATCTTCTCTCAATAGAAATAAAGGAACTTACCAACTATATTAAACAGGACATTGGGCTTTCTTTAGTTATCAGGGAAAATATATTGACAAACATTGTTCCGATATTGGAATCATTGGAAATTTTCACTGTCAACAATGGGTATGTCTCCGCAAAAAAACAACTGTTTAATCTTGAATTGGAAGCTTGGGGACTAACTAATTCTTAAATTCCAACGCGATTGGCTCCTCGGCAAACCTGTTAATATTTAAATCAACAAAATCGGATTTGATTCGAAAAAATGGATGTGATTTCAGAAAAGAAAAAGCAAATCAAAGACAAACTATATGGATATCTTGAATTTTCTCCATTGGAAATCAAAATCATTGACCATCCTTTGTTCCAAAGGTTAAAACATATTCGTCAACTTGGATTTGCTTTCAATGCATACCCCAGCGCTGATCACAAACGATTTGAACATTCAATAGGTGTGGTATATGTTGCAACAGAAATAATTGAGACAATCCTCAGCCAAGGGGATGAATCTTTACAAAATTGGCTTACCGCCCTCCATAAAGTTCTCACCAATTACAATGCTGAGGTGGGCTTTTCCCAACTCCCTGAAATACTGGTGAAAATTGTTCGTATAGCCGCTTTATTGCATGACGTTGGTCATCTCCCTTTTAGCCATACCTTTGAAATCGCTTTAGAGCCAATACTTTATTCAGAACAGATAACTGAGTTAAAGCTATACTTGGAAAAGAGGGGTATCTCTCTTGAAATATTTGAAAATCCTGCTTCCAATATCCAGATACATGAAACACTTGGTCATAATATCATTATGACTCAACTCAAACCAATCCTTGATCAACTTGGATCGTGGGTTGCTCCCCTTATTTGTGATATATTTGAGATTGACCCTGACAAGCTTGGCAAAAATGACGGGGTTCTGCTTCCTCTTCAACGTATTGTCAATGGCCCTTTAGACGCAGATCGACTTGACTATGTGCTAAGAGATCACTACAGCAGTGGCATCCGATTGGGAACATTTGATAGGGAACGTCTTGTACGCAATCTCCTATTAATTCAGAAAAGTCAGGCTCATTTTGATCTTGGTCTAAAAATGAAGGCCATTAGTGCTGTTAACTCATTTATTCTTCTTAGGTCCATGATGTACCGCTACTTGTATCAACACCACTTGGTGTCGATGTACGACAATGTCTTTGCAATAATGATAGAGCTATTTTTCATGGACTCATGGCTCAAAGGTGATATTGCCGATTTGGCTGCATTTTTCCTAAGGCTTGAATATGGTGAATTGGAATCATACTTGGGATCTGCACCCAAATACATGAATTTATTAAGAAACGCTGAGCTCACTCCCCAATGGTTGATCAATAACCCAGTTATCCCTTTTGATGATATTTCTCTTATGTCTACCCTAAGAATGTATGTTGCAGATATCTATAACGATTTGCCTTCTTGGAAAAAAAGAATGTCAGAACATTTTGGAAAGGAATTTCCCAATGGGTTTAAAAATTTCTATGCGATTGTCCAAAATCCATTGATATTATTTGAGGCATTCAACAATAGAGGCAAGATCCCTGTTGCTCTTTGGAATAATTACAAGGATTATACTGAAATTGTTATTTCTCCTATTATTCAAGAATTAAAAAACTACTTGTCTTCCTCCTCAAAAAACACAATCTTCCAGATTGTGGATTCAATTGTCACATCTGAAATTGAGACCAAAACAACAAAAAGCCTGAAAGAAAAGCTTACAAAATATTTTGAAGACACTCATTTCCTTAAAAAAATAAAAAAACACATTGCTGAAGAAATAATCATCCATTATGGCTTTAAATATGATAAGTCATCATTTTATTCTCCAACTGCCCTCCCTGGGAAATTTGACATTCTTCAAGATTTAGTCAAGGCAATCAAAAATGAAAACATTCCTGTTCCTGATAATATTGTCATTTCTGCCAAATTCCCTCGAACCTATGACGAAAACATTTTCTTTGTTGATATTTTTTCTAAAAAAGACGAAGTCCAGCTTGAGGATATATCTCCATTTATCAGTCCACTTAAATATCGTGTTCAAGATCAGCCATTCTTTTATGTTTATATCCAAAGTGAAGAACTTACCCGTGACCAGCTTAAACAAAAAATGCCACAATATCGTGATGCCATGCGCTTGGCAATTAAAAATTGGCTAAAAAGAGAGACTAGACCTGGAAGCAAAATTACAAATCTTGAATATCTTTTCATTCCTAAGAATCCCTGATGTTCTCCAATTTTTTTATGGTTTCTGCCAATTCAACCATCTTTTCAGGATCAGTCTCTTCTTCCAATTGCTTTGCAAGCTGATCAATTTTAGCTTGTATTGGGGATGCTGTTTTTCTCTTTGTCGGCTTCTTGTTGTCCGCTCTTACTTTTTCATCATTGTCCTTCTTTTTCAAGTCTTCCTCTTTTACCAATTTTACATCGCAAGTTGCACAATAAAGTGTTTTATCCCTTAAAATATATATTGGCATCTTACATTGGGGACAATGCTCCATTCCCAATGTTGCTCCTTCCAATAGCAATTTCGCCCCTCTTTGCAATGACTCTTCATCGTCCCGTTTCATACATTTACCTTTAAGCACATTACCCTTTATCTTTGATTCGATTTTGTACTTCTTTGATTAAATGTCAGGTATCTTTTAATATAAATTCATGAAAATCAAACATGAATTGTGAAAATTCCCTCTTGTAGCCAATGCAATAGACCTGCCGCATGGGTAAGACCATGGGACAAAGAAAGGCTTTGCGTTATGCATTTCAATTCTGCATTTCTGAAACGAATGCAAAAAACAATTAACAAATACAGATTATTGGAAAGAAACGATATCATTGCTGTTGGCATATCTGGTGGAAAAGATTCTGTCGTCCTTCTTGATGCATTGATGAAGCTCCAAAAACGCCATGAAACTAAAGTTATCGCAATCACCATAGACGAAGGAATTAAAGGCTACCGAGAAGACGGATTAAAATATGCAAAAATGGCTGCAGAACGCGCAGGTGTTGAACATGTCATTTATTCATTTGAGGATAGATTTGGATCAACTCTGGACAATACGCTTACAATGTTGGAACAAAATGAAAAACGGTTAGGTGCATGCTCATATTGTGGTATTTTTCGTAGAAAACTATTGAATGAAGCCGCTAGGTCTGTTAACGCTACAAAATTGGCAACTGGTCATAATGCAGATGACGAAGCACAAACTGTGTTGATGAATCTCTTCAGAGGTGACATCCTTAAAACACTTCGAAGCGATCCTGTGCCCAAATTCAAGCATCCCATGTTTGTTCCACGAATCAAACCATTCCGCTGGACAACAGAGCAGGAAATAGTCCTTTATGCCCATTTCAACAATCTCCCTTATCAAGAAATGCCATGTCCCAATGCCGTGGAAGCTCATAGGGGAACTATCCGTGATATATTGACACAGTACAAGGAAAGCACTCCTGACGCCTTATTCTCTATTCTGACATCTGCTGACAAACTGTTTGATCTCGCCAATGCTGTTGCCGACAATGAAATCAGCAATCGTATCATCCCAATGAACCCAAAAACATGTGTCAGTTGTGGAGACCCATCAGCAAAAGAAAGATGCAAGGCGTGCCTAATTGAAGAAAAAATAAGAAGCATGAAGCAAATCCCCCTATAATTTACACTACCTGCTTTTCCTCTTACACACAATTCCTTCACTATTTTGAATATGCTCAGTGAATTTAACGCGAAGATAATATATTAGATAGTCGCGGGTAGGGTATATAATATTCCACGGTGAAATTTTATGACAAAAGGAACTCCTTCATTCGGTAAACACAACAAAAGAGGATCTCATATTGTTTGCAGAAGATGCGGCAATCATAGCTTCAATAGAAGCAAAAGACACTGTGTTAGTTGCGGTTTCGGAAAAACTGCAAAAAGAAGAGTATACAAGTGGAGAAAGGTTAAGAACCCTAAAGACCGATAAATTACGAAGCACAAATGGTAATACGTGATACTTTTTCAATAACCCTTTCGAAAATCCTCAATAGGTTTATTCCAATTTCCCGTTCTAAAATATTGGTTGAAACTGGTCATTGGCTTCGTATTTCCCTTGCATTACAACTTCCCAGACAATCTAACATTGGTCATCCATCTGGAGAAACCTCCTGGGATTTCTTGGGAATTGTAAATGCAACTTTCTCTGATTTGGGAATTGATTATGACCTTTTTATTGGTGAAATGCGATTTACCCGTGGTCATAAGACTGCTGCAAATGCAAAATATGACATAGATTGGAACAAAGTGCATCTCCTTAAATCAGGGAAGGAACTAATTGATTTGATTGAGAATCTCCCTGTTCAAACTTCAATTGTAGCTTTACCAAATGGAACATATTCCATTGTTTCAGATAAGGGGACAGACTACACAATATCAAAAGATAACCTTAAAGAGAATGTAGATATGCTTTTGGCTATTCCCCTTGGTCCTGTCATTCTCAAGATAAATTCGATCTCAATCCCTGAAAAACAAACATTGCCTTGGAATACTTTGAATTACCTTGGTTGGACTTTTGAAAGAGGTGAAGAACCAACAGAAATTGAAGGTCTCAATAGGTTTTCAACAGTATCTGGTTGGAAAGCATATGCAAGATGGATGCAAGCATACTTGTTTGATAATCAAAAAAATATACATCCATTTATTCAAAAAATACCCCATTTGCTTCTTGATCGAAAACAAGCATCGCTAGAGCATTGGAAACATTTGGCAGATACATTGGAAATTGAAACAAGCGCAAAAATTGCATCAATGTTTCACGAAATCGCTCAGGATTCCATTCCTCTCATTTCTGAACTTATTTCTGCTTATGAGGAGGGGGCTTCATACCAGTCCATCCGAAAACATGTTGCTGATTGCTATTTCAATGACCAACGTACCCTGCAGGTCTTTAATTTGGCACGAAAACATTACAACGATATCAAGCATAGAAAAAAACCTTGGACTTAACCTAATCGGAATTTTTTAAGGTAATGGATGCTATGGAAAAATAGATTGCTTGGCTATTATAACGCACCAAACATCAAGAAAAATAAAATTGAAAATCGGATCTACCAGCAGATCCTGTTTGCCGCAGGTGCACAAGAAAATTCTCTGATTGTCCTCCCAACAGGTCTCGGTAAGACAATTGTCGTCGTAATGCTTATGGCATATTTTCTAGATAAGTTTCCTGATAAAAAAGTCGTTTTCACAGCACCAACCAAGCCACTTGTTGATCAACATGAAAAAACAATCAAAGAAATGATGGATGTTGACCCACAGTTCATTGTCTCACTAAGTGGTGCCATTCCTCCAAATCAAAGAAAATATTACTGGGATTCCGCTAAAATTATTGTACTAACTCCACAGGTTCTCAAAAATGATATAATCGCAGGAACTTGCAATCTTAATGACATCAGCTTTTTATGTATCGATGAAACGCATCGACTTGTTGGAGACGATGCAAGCGTAATTGCTGTTGAACAATACAGGAAACAGAACCCACAAGGAAGAGTTGTTGGAATCACGGCCTCTCCAGGTAAACGTGAAAAAATCCTTGAAATCATCAAAAATCTTGGCGCATCACGACTTGAATTCTTGGATGAAGATCATCCTGCCGTTAAGCCATTTGTCCACCAGACCACTGAAGAATACATTAAAGTAGATCTTCCTGAAGAATTTGACGCAATTCTTTCTATTCTCCGAAAACTTATATCTCAATTTCTGGAAATGCTTAAAGAAATGGATTTGATAAAATCCGCTTCAATACAGAAAAACAACAAACGAGATCTTCTTAAATTAAATGCCGTAATTGACGAGCATAGGGAACAACTGGATGATGATGCATATTTTGCCGCTAAATCTGCCTATGGTCATTGCTTGCGATTGTTCCATGCTTTGGAAGTATTGGAAACACAAGGAATTCCTACACTTTATGCTTATTTGCAAAAGCAGAAAGAAACAGCAGAAATAACTGGTAAACGCTCCCTCAAAAAATTCTTCCGATTACCAGGAATGGATGATGTATGGGATAAAACAACTGACCTATACCTCAAAGGGTATGTTCATCCTAAATTGGATAAGCTAATTGAATTGGTTAAGGAAGAACTGAGCAAAGAAATTTCCAGTAGAATTCTTGTATTTTCCAATTACAGGGATACAGTTAAGCAACTTAGCGATGAACTTAACAAACTTGAGGAAGTTGAAGCACATTGGTTTGTCGGTCAACGTTCGTCTAAGGATGATATGGGTTTAAGACAGAAAGATCAAATTCGGATCCTTGAGCAATTTAAACATGGCTATTATAATGTCCTAGTTAGTACTTCTGTCGGAGAAGAGGGACTTGACGTAGCCCAATGTGATCTGGTGGTGTTTTATGACGTTGTCCCTTCTGAAATCCGGTTAATCCAACGAAGCGGGCGCACAGGCAGAAAAAGAGCAGGCAGGGTTGTCATTCTTGCCGCTAAAAATACAAGAGACGAAGGGTTCTATTGGGCTTCCCGTGCAAAACGCAGTAGGCTGATCGATGTCATCCATGAAGTAAAAGCAGAACTTGAAAGCAAAAAACAAAAAAATCTTGACGATTTCTTTAAAAATGAAGACAAACAAGAAACAAACAAGGAAGAAGAAAAAAAACAGACTATTGAAAACGAACCAAAAGACTTGACTATTTTTCCAAAAAACGCGGATCGTCCCACCATCTATATGGATAACAGAGAAAAGGGAAGTTCAATTGTCCGTGCACTTCTTGATCAAGATATCAATATTGAAACTCGGACTTTGCCAGTCGGTGACTATGTCCTTTCAGACAGAGTTGCCATTGAACGAAAAACCACTTCAGACTTTTCTTCTACATTGATGAGGCAAGATCTCTTCCCCCAACTCAAAAAACTAAAGGAAACATACCTCAACCCAATTCTTGTAATTGAAGGAACTGATCTGTATTCACATAGCACTTCTAAACCAGCAATCCAAGGTGCAATCTCTTCTATTGTCATTGATTACCAAATTCCAATTATTTTTACAAAAGACCCTACTGAAACCGCTGAATTTATTCACCGTATCGCTTTCCGTGAACAGATAAAGGAAAAACGCCCTCCTCTGATGAAAACTGCTGTTAAACCCTCTTCATTGGCAGAAGAACAATTGCACTTAGTTTCACAGATCCCTAAAATCAATATCAGGATTGCCACTAACTTATTAAGGGAATTCTCAACCATACGAAATATCTTTAATCAAGACCAAGATTCATTAAGAAAAGTAAAAGGTATTGGACCCAAACTTGCGAATCATATTGATTTACTTGTAAATACTCCCTTCGAGGAAAATGAATGATCATTCAATGATTGCTTCGTATTGATCAATTAAAAACACAATTGTATCTTCTGGAGTAAGGAAGTGCTTTTGGGGAAGCTTATGCCTTCGATAGCTACGGTTTTTAACCCTATAGCCTGCCCTCTCCATTTGGACAACCACGTCAAAGCCAAAAATACCAACGTTTGGATCATATTCCATTCCTGGAATATCTATATGTTCATTGATTCCAAAACCAAAGTTTCCTTGCCTGTCAATTGAACTCCTTTTTACCTTGTATTCTTTTGTGTGCAACAGTTTCATCAACAGCTCATAGGCTTTGTCTCCTCTTACTGTAACTTTTGCACCTACGGGTTGCCCTTTTCTTATTCCCCATTTTCTCCATGTCTGTTTGGAATATGTTTCTACAGGCTTTTGTCCTGTTAGTTCCTCCAATACTCCCATCCCTCTATTTAGGATATCCCCTGCCTTTCCAAGACTCATATTGATTTTCAATGCCGCAATTCTGGGTCGAAGCATGGGCTGCTCTGCCCATTCTTTCTTTTTTTGTTCTACTAATTCTTCATACATTGTTTATTCACCTCAGCAAAGTAATTGCAGGTTCTTCTTGACCAACAATGAAGACGTATTCCAATGCCGTGGAAAATTCACCCTTGTCTGATGAAAATGTAACTTCTGAAGCCATTGGTCCAAATCTCTTGTTGATCTCTGTGATCTGACCCATTTTGCCTTGATGGTGACCCTCTGTAACCATGGCAAACATGTTTTCTTCTAATGGGTAAACTTCCTTGATTTCTTGGGAAGGAACTTCTATTTTCACAGTATATCCATTTTTGATCTTCTTGGTAAGTTCATCATCGTTATTCAATAGGATATTCCTTCCATCATGAAGTGAAATCTGTGTTTTTCCTCCCCTGATTGTTCTTTTTCCAGTCACCTTGCAGATCTTGACTTTTGCTTCCTCCTCAGGAATCTCAAAAAGTTTTAATCTGCCTGAAATGTGATGTTGTACCCTGTAATACTTTTCCAACCCTTTCAAATACACAACATCCATGTGTCCAACTGGAAACTTTTCATTTGTCCTGACTTTGCCATCAACGTAGACCTTCTTGTTTGAAAGGATATATTTTGCTTCTTTCCTATTTTCTGCAACTTTCAATACATCTCTTAGCATGATCAATAATGGCATTGCATAATCTTTTCTGTGGGGACCTGGGTTCATTTTAATAATGAACTTTGAACCTTTTCTGGGAACTGGCCAAGTTTTTGGCATGGCAGGACGCTTTAGGTGTCTCTTTCCACCTGACTTTGTCATTCTTCAACCTCCTCTTCTTCGCTGGTCTCTTCCTCATCAGTTTCTCCCTCATCGTCACCCTCTTCCTCACCAGCATCTTCTTCGACGAATTCCTCTTCTTCCTCGAATTCTTGGAAGTCTTCATCTCCCATCTCCATTACTTCCTCTTCATCCTCAATCTCTTCATAGTTGATCTTGGCTTCTTCATCAACTGTTCTTCTGTTGATCAAGCCAATTCTGAATCTATCCTTCTTTTTGTTGATTTTAACAATCATGACATTTGAGGGATGTATCTTGGCAGGAATTTCTGTATTGTCATTCTTTTTCCGTGTGGCCTTGTCTATTGTGATATATCGCTTTTGGGGATGGACGCTTGTAACCTTTCCTTTGACTCCTTTAAAGTCTCCCCTAAGAATAATAACCTCATCCTTTTCGCGTATTGGTAATGATCTGAAGCCATACTCCTCTCTTAATCCTGGTGATAGATGGGCTGACATGAGTTTGTGCCTTTCATGAAGGGGAGCATTGAATTCATATTTTCTTTGTTTCTTTGGTTTCTTGCTTATTGGTCTCATTTACACCACCATACTTGCGATACTGCCAACTCTTGGCCACCTGTTCACTGCCTCTCTTGCAACTGGTCCCTTTGCTTCCGTACTTCGAGGGTCTCCCTGTGGATTGACAATAACTACTGCATTGTCCTCAAATCTAATTACCTCTCCATTTTCTCGAGTGTAAGGTCTTCTCTGCCTAACAACGATGCATGGGACAATTGTCCTCCTCAAGTTTGGCGAACCTTTTTTGACTGAAGCAATGACCATGTCTCCTACTGTGGCTCTGGGATACCTATTCAATCTTCCTTTATAGCCATGAACCGCAATGATTTGTACAATTTTTGCTCCTGAATTGTCTGCAACTTTTACCTTGCTTCCAACTTGAAGTCCATTTGCTGACTTAACCCTTGGTGTACCCGCTGTTTTCCTCTTTGCCATTCAGCTCACTCCTCAACCTCTCTTTTTTCAATAACGACAAAGGATTTGCTTTTTGAAATTGGTCTACATTCCATGGCTCTGACACGGTCTCCTTCCTTGATATCCAAGCAGTCTGGAGCATGTGCAGAAATAACTCCTTTGCGTCTTTCGTACCTGTCATATTTCTTGACCAAATAAAGGTAGTCTCTACGAATGACAACTGTCTTGTTCATTTTGGTAGAAACGACCTGTCCTTCAAAAATACGCCCTCTTAATCGAATGTTCCCATGAAATGGACAATTTGGGTCTGGAGGATCGCATCTTTTGTCAGGAACCTTGACATTAATGCCGATATTTCTAACTGTTTGTGACATTTTGAACCTCTCTTCAATTATGTTTTGCCCCTGATCGGAATGCCTTTAGTCTAAATGCAACAACCCATCTCTTGCCATTGGGGCACCATGGCTCGGAACCTGACTTTCCGTTCAAGGCTGTTGCTGATGTCAGGATGGCATCCTGATTTGTTTCTATCCATACTTAATGTTCAATCTTTATAAAAAAATAGATCGATGACGATGTTACCAAGTTGTATATCTGTGTTTTTTCCGCTGTCTATATAGTCCCTGCAACCTGCGACCTACAATAACAACTTTGTTTCCATCGACCATAAACTTGAATTTTGCATCTGGTGCCTTGGAAACAAGCCGATATTCTCCATCTTTGCATTTTACAACAAACATCTTCCGTGTTTCCTCAATTATCCAAACCCTTCCCAACGATTGGATGCTCTTGTCCGGATGAAATATGATTTCCGTTTCAATTCCATGAATTGGATTGCTTAGAAATTTTTTAACTCTCTTGACTATGTCTTTGCTAACCATTTAACTCCATTTCTCTCTTCATTGTTAGGACTCTGGCAATGTCTTTTTTCAGATGTTTTACTTTGCTGGGATCTTCAATTGACCCACCAGATGCCAATTGTGCGCGAATGTGTGCTAATTCTGACCGAAGTGATGCCAGCTTATTGTCTAAAGCTGAAGGATTGTTCCTTAATTTTTCCATCTCTTTTCTCTTCATGAGTTATCACTCCAATATTAAGTCTTCTTCCTCTTCTATTGCTTCTGTGGCTTCTGGAGGAAGCTCTTCCCCAAGGATATCCGTATCTATTTCCCCTGTTGATTCCATGGGTTGCTCTTCTTCATCGATGAACCAATCTTCATCTGAACCTTCACTTGGAATGTCTTTGGATGTGTGCGTTGGTTCTGCAACTATATGCACTTGGTCTGGAAGGGATGCTTCTGGAACCATCACCAATACGGTGACTCCAAGGATACCTCTCTTGATTTTTGCAACTGCTCTCCCAATCCTGACAAATTTCCTTTTAGGATCGCCTGTTTTTGCAACAAAGCCATCCCTGAATTTTTCAGTTCTTGCACGTTGGGATGTGACTTTGCCTGATACTATGATTTCAACACCTTTTGCACCTTTTGCCATCATTCTTCTGATGGTTCCATAGGCTGTTCTCCTAAAATGCCTACCTCTCTCCAATGCTGTCGCCAATCTTGTTGCCATGACTGAAGGGTTGAGCTCTGGATCTTCCAATTGTTCAACTTCAATCTGCACATTGTCTGTTTTCAAAATTTTCTTCACATCATTGGAGAGTTTCTTTATTGTTCTTCCCTTCTTCCCAATCGCATAACCTACCCTTCCCACCTGTAGAGTCACTCGCGTTCCACTGGCGGAATGGGTGTACTTCATGCCTCCATATTCTGCTTGATCTAATTCTCGCTTGAAATATTCTTCCAAGATTATCTGCGTAATTTTATCTTCTGTAAATTTTTTGACACTGTTCGGCAGCTAGCATCAATCCTCGCGTAATTTCTTTAGTTTCATCTAAACTTCCCTTATTAAAAGAATTAAGATGGTGTGCGCGGTTGTTTCACAGATTGTCTTGCAATCTAATTTCATTTTTAATGTGCTCTCCACACTCTGTTTTTATAAATCTAAATTCCAATGGATATCTAATGGCTATCGTAGTTCCATTCCCACAAAAATTTTCTTTCCTTGAAGGGGATCAACTTAACTTTTTCACTGACAGAAATACAGGAATGGCTGTTTTTTCCATGGATGACCTTGGTCCTGAAGTCCTTTACCATGACCTGAAAAAACTAATACACAACAGGTTTTCAGATGATGAATTGTCTCTGAATCTTAAACGCCTATCCGTTCATACCATTGTCACATTTGGTCAAGGACATGACTATAACGTTGGTGTCTTTGATTTTCCTTCTTCTTTTCTCCCCGAATTCAGAATGATGCTTATCGCATTTAGATTGAAAAACCCCATTACAAAAGACCCTCGCCTAAAAAATGGCTACTATCAAATTGCCTTGTTTGTCCCCAAAACACTCCTTCAATTTCTCCCCTCATATGTCTTCTTTGAACGAGAAATGCTTGATTTGGTTTCTTCTTTAACAAGTAGTGGGAAATTCACAAAAAAAAGATTCGAATTACTTAAGCGTGAGATACTGCAATTCCTTAATGCTTTTTCCCAGTCATTTTAGATCTTCTTTTCTCTTTCTAGTTATTAATGCCAACAGTGAAACCCCAATCCACACTCCGTAGAAACTGAATGCAAATACAAACCCGTTCTGTGATTGGGATGCTGTCGTATCTGTGCTTTTTGTTAATGTTGCTGATGATGTACTTGATGATGTTATTGAAGTACTGAAAGTAGTGCTTTGCTCTGATGTTGTAGTGGATGTCGGTTGTGTATTGTTCTGGTTTTGGATTGTAAATTCATTGTCTGACATGTCTGATACACTTAGTCCCTCACCATCTGTTGCATTGACCATAATCAGGTATTTCCCATCTGAAACGGAAGTACTGTCCCATAGATAATCTGTTACTTCTGTAAGATTGGTCACAATTAAGTTCCATGTATTTCCTCCATCTTTTGAATAATATAGACTGTAACTTATATTATGCCCGAACGTGTCATTGACTTTTGTCCATGAAATCATTATGCTTCCTTTCAGAATTTCCCCTCCATTGGGTGAGATGAGTGTTATTGGTGTTAATTCATGTGGAACCGTCCCATTCCCGTTACTTATGGTAAATATCCCTGATATGTCATATGTCGTATAACCAAGACTGTCTTTTGCCAATAATTTTAGCATATACTCCCCGTCTGCAAGTGCAATGGTATCCCATAAATAAAATTCGCCAGTGAGGGTTCCTGTTATTTTTATCCATGTTCCACCACCATCATTGGAATAATAAAGATCATATGTTACCTGATGATTTGCAGTGTCAATTGCTTCCGCCCATGTGACATTGACTATTCCTGAAACCCCATCTCCCTCTTCTGGATAAAGGATATACGGCTTTAAAAGTAAGTGTGGCAATGTTGTCGGTCGTAATGCACGGGGTAATGGATCCTGGTTTCCTGCTGTCCCATTGATCTGGTATGGGAAGTCCACATAATTGTCTCCATCATTGTCTGGGCTTACCCAATCACTCCAGAAGTTTTTGCTGAAAATGTTGTTGTTTCCGTTGTCAATAGCTTGTGACACTCTAAGTATTCTAATCCTTCGCAAATTAAATGAAAAGTCATTCAAGGTTACATTTGTATTTTTTGAATTTTCACCAAGTATCAATCCATTCTTGCCACTGTTATATACTCCATTATAACTTAATCTTGTATCATTGACATTATTCAGGTAAATCCCATATTTTTTGCTGTCTCTAACTGTATTGTCACTAATGTCTGCCTCCCCATAAAATGAATAGACCTTTAGTCCATAGAATGTCTTTGAAATTGTGTTTTTTCTAATTGACATCGATCCAAATTCAGTCGTGTTAATTGTAATCCCTTCAAAAGCATCTGCAATATTATTCATGTAAATTGTCATATCTAAATTTGTGACATTTCCTGCATATGAAATTCCAGATTCTAAATTGTCAACTATTTCATTTTGTGAAACATTAACAAAAGGAAAACTGTCTATGATCTCTATTCCTGACCCAAAACCATTGTGGGATATCTTGTTTTTTGTGATATCCAAAAATCCATTCAAGTTAGATACAAATACTCCGTCTTTATCGCTTTGGAATATATTATTCTCCGAAATTTGTAATTTTCCTAAATTAACGGCTGGATTTTCTACCTCTGTTAAATTGATCCCACTCCCCCAATTACTGGTGATGTTGTTTGCAACTATTTGGACAAGATCAAATCCTCCCTTGTTAATAAAAATCCCTGAACCATCATTCCTTTCAATTGCATTATGGATTATCTTTGTATCATTTATATCTCTTGAGAGTCTGATTCCCTCTTCTCCATTTGCTAAAATGATATTGTTTGCAATTTTGGATTTCTTGCCTGTGCCATCAATTCCATATTCCATATTCCATCTTATTGTATTGTTTGCAATTACAGTATACTCCCCATCAAAACTTATGCCCACCTTATTGTTGCCTTCAACAATATTCCCAATAATTTCTGTACCATTCGGACCAAATTCCACACTTATTCCACTCTCTGATTGATTCATTATATAGTTGTACGTTATGCTTGTTTCGTTGGCTGTGGATGTCAATGAAACACCAGTCCCTCCATTGTCGGAAATCATGTTTTCAGAAATATTGACTCCTATTGCCCAATTTAATATCCCATCACGACTGTTGTTTTGAATTGTGTTGGAAACTATTGACGACCCAATCCCTGTAAGTGTATAAATTCCGTGTCTTTTGTTGTTCTTGATATTCATGTTCTTTATTGTATATCCGTCCCCATTTCCAATTGAAATTCCATCTTTCCCATTTTCAATGATATCATCCCAAACGAAATCATTGTTCAAGCTTGGATCGTCATTGGGGAAATATGCATACGGATGCATAAAATTGTATTGGAGGTTTGTGGCGTTTATTCCACTAAGTCCATTCCCTATTTCATCATTATACCCAAACGATGAATATCGAACCGAATAAAGTAAAATTCCATTCATGTCATTGTACGAAAAGGTGTTGGAATTAACTCGAAGATATTCAACAGAGCCAGCCAACAATCCATGCTTCTTGTTGGTATCCACCTTGTTCTCTGTGATATATATGTCTGTTGGCTCAACTGAAAATGCCATTCCTTCCACCCAAATACCCGTTGCATCATTGTATGAAAATGTGTTATTGATGATTGACCAATTTCCTGACGCACTAACTGATCCATCATCATATCCCGTAAACAGGTAAAGGCCAGAGAGGTATGTGTTTGATATGACTGTATTGTTTGTTACCCAAAGTTCATTTATCCCAACTGCATCGATTCCTACATCAAGCGCATTAAATATTCCCATTATACGATCTTGAATGCCCCTATTGAATGAAATCTCATTGCCATCAATCGTTACCTCCCCTCCTACAGCCACAATCCCTGATTTATTGACTGAACTTCGAATTATGTTTCCTTTTATGGTTACCACACCATAATCATCTTTTACATAGATGTTTGAGGCTCCATATTGGCTCCCCCCATCATTAGATGTGGTATTATAGATAAAATTGTCCTCAACAGTTGCACCAAATACAGAATCTATAAACACTGTATAATCTGATCTGCTATTCTTGATTGAATTATTGGAAACTGTTATGTTCCTTGCTTCATAACCTGTCCCTGGATCAATGTAAATGTCACCAAAAACTTCATCTGCTTTTGGATGATAAACTCCTGTATTATTGAAGCTATTCCCTCGAATTGTGATATTCACAATATTTTGACCTAATAGGGGAAAACCAATATAACCCCCAAAAATTGCGCTACGTGTGACATTTGTGAAAACATTCCCCTCAATTAATATATTACTAATATTCTGCATAAGAATTCCATCATTTGCCATGTCTGTAAATTCATTTCCTGAAATGATCACGTTTTTCACTGATTTCAGCCTAATGCCAAATCCCCCATCCCAATTGTATCCTGCTGTATTAGGGCACGTTATCCTGTTAAACGTGTTATTGACGATTTTCACATATAGGGACGTGTTATAAATGTCTATGGAGGTGAAATTGCATGGGTCTCCAATTACACTTTGAAACCCATATCCTGAAATTATATAGGGATTATTCGCACTCCCATTCCCCATCCATCCATATTTGATTGATTGATTTACCAATTCCTCATTTCCGTTGATTACAAACCCCCCCGCAGGAGGCTGATTGATTGAATTCATTTTCATTTGCTTCATTGTTCTCCCTATTTCTTTTGAAAATTTCTTCTCCCAATTTTGTGCATGCAACGCCAACTTTTGCTCCAACCGACTCTTTCCTTCCAATAATTCAGATCGAGATAAGACATGTATTGCTTCTTGTTTGTCTTCCCATTTGCTTTCAATGCCTTTGGTGTGCATATCTCCTATTATGCCTCTTTTAATATGAGGGGATTCTGCACTTATATCAATTGTTCTTCCTTGATGTTGCCCAATATCTGACATTTTGCTTACTGAAATTGTCTTCTCCATACCATGCCCTGCATAAGCAAATGCCATGACAAATACAATCAATAACGAAATTTTCACAAAATAATTGCTTTTCCAGTGCATTTTTCTTCGTTAATGTTTCACCAAATTAAATAAAAATATCTTTTCATTTACCTTTTATAGTTTTTATCGCGTAATCACATGCTTAACTACTGCATAAACCAATCCGAATACATCTTCCTCAGATAACCTGTCTGTGTTGAAAATCACATCATATACTGATAAATCATCAATGTCGATATCATACAAGACCTTAAACCGCTGGCGTTCCGCCTCTTCCCGTACAACTGTTTCATTTTTTGCATCTGCAAGAGACCTTTTCTCTCGTTTCGCAATTCTTTCCCATCTTACTTGTGGTGACGCCGTGATGCATATCCTAAGGTCTGCATGGGATGCCTTGTATGCGGCCAATTGTGCATCGACTACTGTGTTGTCTTTTTTTGCAAGCTCTTCTGTTCTTTTATCAATTTCTATGTCATATTTCTTCTCTTTTTCAGCAATCACCGAAAACTCTTCCAATGACAGATTCAAATCCCTTGCCATCTGTCGAAAAACTTGACCTGCAGAAACATAATTCATGTCAAATGCTTCGGCTATCCTTTTAGCAACTGAAGATTTTCCTGATCCATGTGGTCCTCCAATTGCAATTATTGCCAAAAAATTTCACCCATGAAAGAAAAATCCAATGTTCACTGACGTGCCATTAATTTGAAATGTCTTCTGGTACAAGGTGCGCAAAGTTGACCTCCATATGGTCTCTCTGGTCTTCTTTGAGTCTTTGAAAGCCTTCTGATCTCTACCCTTGTGCCTCTGGGCATTCCTAATAATGGTTTCCCGCATTCCGCACATTTATGGGCTTTTGGCTTCTTTCTAATGCTCCTCCATACATATTTGCCTTTAATGGTCTTGTGAAGCTTTCTCTTTCCTGAACGAATTGATGGTCTTACCATATCGATTTCTCCTTACCCGTGATGCGACATGTTAATATTTATACGATTAGGTAGATTCCTATGACGTTATCCCTGTGACTGTATCTCTTGAATATTTTTTCCGAATGCTCGCGAAGAAACTTGTCATTTCACTTCTACAATATATGGGGGATACTCCCTCTGTGAAAGGTTCTTATAATTCATCTCTTTGCTATGGATGTGTTAACTGTCATCTTTGAATTGATAGTCCTTTTGATCTATGGCTGGAGACTTCTGGTGATACGCGGTCGGGATTTGATGGAATTGCTCTCATCAACGTTGTTTGGTTTCACATTGGAATACATGAATATTTTAATCAACAACAATTATCATTATTCAAAGAATTTCTTTCTACAAATTGGAAAGCCTCCATTAAATGTTCCTGTTGCCGTTGCATTGGGTTGGGGATTAATAATAACCTCTTGCCTCTCATTGACTGACCAGTTGGGGGTTGCAAATAAACCCTTTTTTGATGCAATCTTGGCGTTGAGCATAGACCTGTCAATGGATGTGGTTGCCATTCGCATTGAGGGTGGTTTTTGGAAATGGCAAGTCCCTTTGGTTGATTATCCAACTGAGCAAGGTTTTTTTGGTGTCCCTTGGGGAAATCTAACCTCATGGATTTATGTCGTCTTTATCTATTCAATCGCAATACGTTACTCGCGAAAACATATCCCTGAGGGTAAAAAACTAGTCGCTTATTTTTTATTGGCTCCAATAATTGCCTATTTGCCTCTTTTTCTGTTAATAATTGGGTCCATTGCCTTCTATTTTCTATTGGGATTGCGAGCACTTGTCAATCCTGTTATTTATCAGCTTTTACCAATCATGGTTTGTCTATTGGTGGCTTTGCATTCCCTTTCAAAAGTAAAACTGCATTTCAACCCTTGCTTAGAGACATTGCCTGTGTTTACAGGTTTTCACATCTACTTTATCGGGGTTTATCTTTATCTCGACTTACAATCCTCAATTCCTGTAATTTTGCCACTTGAACTCACAATGTTCGTACTTTCCCTTTTGTTGCATCTTTTCTCGGTTGAAGAGAGATAGAGTTCAATTTCCTTGAAAAAAATTATTTATTCTGCCTTTTTCTCCAATATGTCCCTGAAATAAACGCAACTGGCACTAACATTATTGCAAACGATGTCCCATTTGATGGGGTCTCAGGAATTTGTTGTATTGACTTGTCTGGATCCACTCCTTTTATCCATGTCACAAGTTCTCCATTATTTGCATCAAAAACAAAAAACCCTCCATTCGAAAAAATGGACTCACTCTTTTGTGCCACCAGAATTTTGTTCTCTTCCCAATCAATATCAAACACTTCCGTGAAATTGTCCAAACGGTTCAGCATGATCTGTGTCGAATTGGATTGGATTTTTATATCTCCATCTTTAAATCCTACCGCTATTCTGTCTCCCGTTGGAGACGGGGCAATTGCCGTAATGCTCTTTTCAAAGCTAAATGTCTCAATCTTTTTGCCTGTAATGACATGTACCTGCTGCCCTTCAGCTACAAATAGCGAATTTTCCCTCCATTTCACTTCTACAATGGATGAATTGAAATCAAATCTCGTGGTTGTAATGTTTTTCACAATCACACTTCCATTTTCTAATCCAATTGCCAATGCTCCTGCAACTGTTGCATCCATCGTGTTAACTGTAGCATTAACTGTCATGATGTCTGTTTTTTGTTTCATAATTGGATCATATGTCATAATTGTATTGTCTGTAAAGTTGATGGCGTAATTATTGTCCAGAGTGGAGTATCCCCTTTCATATCTGATGCCTGCAATGTATAATTGGTCTCCCCATGCCAATGATTCATACATGACATCCTTTATTTCAATGTTTTCTGTTGTGTTCTTTCCAAAATCCCAAATTACTAGATTGCTGTTACTGTTTCCTGAAACAATTGCTGTCCTATTGGGATTGATGCTAAAAAGCATTCTCTGCAATGGAAAGGGATGTTCTTCATCATAGAATTTTATTGATATATCTTGTTTTGCAATAATTTCCCCTGATGTTACATTCCAAATGTAAACTCCTGAAGGAATGGGCCCATCATTTGCCACTGCTATCTGGGTGCCGTTTACCCATTGCACAAATTTGGGCTGTATATGATAGGGATATGTTATGATGTCATAGTTTGGCTCACTAATCACATTTCCTGTAACAGCAAGCATAAAAATCATTAATATCGTAAATGTGTATCGCACTATAGACCTCCCTCACTTTTCACCTTTATTGCCAAATACATTCTATTTCCTCAATTCCCTAAATCGGATTATAACCTTAAATATCTAACGTATGACTTTCCCCATAAATATTCTTTAACTTTATTTCAATTAACGCTGTGGTTGTGTTCCTTGAATGTTTATTCCTAATACCCTTTGAATAATTGCAGAACTCATTATTGCACTCATGAAGTACCAGAACCCAAATCCTGCCGCGCTAAGTCTTGGATCCTCAACATATTGGCTAAACCATTTCCCAATCAATGGTATCTGTGGAAAAATCCTGAAAGGCAGAATTGCAACGATGGCTCCCCTGTCTGGTGTCAAGTTCAATGTATAATCTCCCATCACCAACCTCAAGGTCGTAAATATGGCTATCAATGGCAAGAACAAAACGAACTGGGGTAACATTCGTTTCATCATCATTTTTTGCTGGAGCATGTTGATTTGACTGTCCTTCGCTTGTATCTTTTGCCAAAGCTTCTTGTCTGCTGTTTCCATTGCCTTTTTCTTCAGGCGTTGATGCTCTTGGATCTGTTTCATCATCCTGTTGAGCTCTTCCATGTCCAAAAGCTTCTGTGTCAAAAATGCAGAAAGCAATGAACTGCCCATGGCTATAAATACCAAGAAAATGCCCGCACCAGGTGGTCTTACCCAAAAGCTATCTTTGGAAACAACATCCAATACCCATGCATTGTACCAACTTGGTTTTCTGTCCTTTCCAAGTGCATGTGATACCTGCAATGTATATCTTGCATCCTCATCTGTGCTATTCTCCATGAGAAAGATAAAAATCCTTAATGAAAGCTCCTTTTTCCTATTGTTATATAGGTCTATGAATATCGATCCATCAACTCCTGCCGCATACGCAAATATGTCTGGATACAGCCTCATCAATTCTGCTGTACTTGTTGTATTTGTCCCCACTGTTCTGATATCCTCTGCATCCAACTGCGTTGATTTATTGACAATGGCGATGCTCATCTCCCCCTTTTCTGGGGTAAATATCATATTGATTGTTTCGTTGACCTTCAACTTAACATCATATCGCTTGTATTCATTGCTATCCAATCTGTCATTCGCCTTTGGCTTCAAAATATTGCCATGAAGGAACTCAAAACTTATGTCTATATCTGTGGTGCCTTTTACCCTTTTTAGTTGGACGGGTGCATCCAATGAATAGTCGTTTTCATTGATCGATGCTTTTAGTTCCTTCTCAAATACAACCACATAAAGTTCTGTCTTTCCTGAAGGGTAGACAATCTTTTCTGTCTTGTTGTTTCCCTCTGCCGAAAGGTCAAGCAGGTATTCTGAAAGACTGGGATTTGGGTTGCTTTTTAATATTCCCTGAATAATGGGGATGGAATCTGTCACAAATAAGGCAAGGTCCAAATCCAAAGTGCTGTTGTCATTCAATGAGACCGATCCTGATGATGTGGGTGATAATGCATAAATATGCAATGGCTCTGCTTGGGCTTCTGCCGCCTGAATTCCAAACATTCCTAATGATATGAATACCGCTATGATTAATCCTTGTAATCGCATCTTTCTCCTCACGGGCTTATTCCTCACTATTCATCCGCATTAAATATCATTGCTATTGATACTCGAAATTGCCATAAACACTTTATTCTATGTTGTCATCTGTTGATTGTGGATATCGCCGATCTCCGAGATTCCTATGGCAGAATATCTGAATCATATCGCCACAAAAAAAATAGGCCTTGGCAGGAACTTCTTGACGAAATTCCTGAGCTTGTCTCACCCCGCTCTGGAATTCTGCTTGATATAGGCGGTGGGAATGGCAGAAACATTTGCGGTGTTCTCAGGTCTCTTTCTGTTGTGGTTGACCTTTCTGAAGCACTTCTAAGAAACTTTGTTGCCGAGACTGACCTTCATCTGCGGGTATCTGGTGCATTGCCCAATCTTCCATTCAGAAAGGGTGTAAGTGATGAAATCCTCTCAATTGCAGTCATCCATCATCTCCCCACGTCTGAATTCAGGGTTGCCGCTTTCTCGGAAATTCGACGGCTTCTTTCTCCTCAAGGTGTCTCGATTGTAACTGTCTGGAGAAAATGGAGAATGCGGCATCGTGACCAAATCATTCAAAGAATCAAAAATGGACTGCCTTATAATGACTTGGTGGATCATCTTAGACCTTGGAAAGATTCCTCTGGCGATGTCCTTTCATATCGGTTTTACCACTACTACACATTCAAGGAACTGTTAAAAGAGACTCAGATCGCAGGTCTCAAAATAAAGGAACACAAAATAATGGGCGGGAAAGCAAAAGACGCAAACTTTCTCCTTTTCCTTGTGCCCATCTGATTCTTCTACATCAATCCTCAAATATCAAAATGAACTATGGAAGTATAGTGTCCATCCCAAGCTATGACAAGGATCGGGAATCAGCCCCTAAAGTGGAAAAAAAGCTTCCATTCAAGGAACTCTCAAAAAAATTCCCATATCATCAAGTCTTGGAAGAGCTTGTGGAAAAGGCACATAAAATTGCAACTGTTGCACGAAAAAAAAGGCTTGATCCTGTTGAGGAAGTCGAAATCTATCGTGCAGAAGATGTAGCCTCACGAACTGAAGGGCTTGTTGGTCCAAAGGGAGTTGCAAAAAGGCTCAGGGAAATGGAATTTATTGAAAAACTGCCAAAAGAAAAGATCGTGATAAAAATAGCAGAAGAAATTGCCTTGGGAAAATTTGGAGACATGCCTCCCCGTGACTTGGCAGAACAGGCAATTAGAACTGCTTTGTCTGTCCAAACCGAAGGCATTACCGCTGCCCCAATCGAGGGCATCTCAAAAGTGAAAATCAAACAGAATGTTGATGGATCATCTTATCTCGCAATTTATTATTCTGGTCCCATAAGGTCTGCAGGTGGTACTGCACAAGGTGTATCTGTCCTCATTGCAGATCATGTACGAAAAACCCTCGGTCTTGATCGCTATAAGGCAACTGACCAAGAAGCTGAAAGGATGCTTGAAGAGGTTCGGGCATATAATGCAAAAGTCCATCTACAACTGCCTACCAGCGACGAGGAAATCAGATTCGCTTGGAAAAACCTCCCTGTCATGATTTCTGGAGACCCAACAGAACCTGAAGAGGTTTCTGGATACAGGAATATTGAAAGTATGGAAACAAACCGAATCAGGGGAGGTGCATGCCTTGTTCTTAATGACGGTGTCGTTGGCAGAGCCAAGAAACTGGTCAAACGTATCAAGAAAATCGGTCTTGAAGGATGGGGATGGCTAGAACGAATCTCCGCTGGGGAATTCAGTGAATTCAAGGAAAAAAAGAAGAAAAAGGATGAAAATTCTTCCCAAGAGAAAACGGGGAATGAACAGAAGGATGAACCAATTCGGTATGAGGCGAGCCCTGATACTGCATTTCTTGCAGATGCAATTTCTGGTAGACCAATCTTTGCAGGGGCAACGCAACCTGGTGGCTTCAGGCTTCGATACGGTCATGCAAGAAATACAGGAATTGCTGGGATTGGTATCCATCCTGCCACATATGGCGTTTTCAATGACTTTCTTGCACCAGGGACACATGTCAGGACAGAAAGACCTGGAAAGGGAAGCATTGTAGCTCCTGTCAATACAATACGCCCCCCTATCATCAAACTACAGTCTGGAGACGTGATCGAAGTTAAAACCTATCAACAGGGAATCAACCTCTTCCCCCTTATTGAAAAAATCCTTTTCGTCGGAGACCTACTAATCGGATATGGTGAATTTGTCCAAAACAACTACAAACTAGTGCCTGCTGGTTTCAATGAGGAATGGTGGGCCCAAATCCTTAAGGAAAGTGGAAATGAGCACTACCTTCCTGATGTGCATCCCCATCTCCTGACAAAATACCTGTCTGAACATCCACCCAGTGAAATAGAGGCAATTGATATCGCAAAAAAGACAGGAACCCCCCTCCATCCAAAATATGTGCCCGCATGGAAATACATCTCCGCAACAGAAGCATCCCAACTTCGAAATGAAATTCTAAATGCAAAATCAAACCTCCTCTCCCCAAACATAAAACCAATCTTAGAAAAAGCATTGATTACCCACAAAATAGACTCTGAAACAAAGAAAATCAAAGTTGACTTTTTCATAACACTCAGATTCCAACTTACTGGTCAAGAAAATGATGATGACCCCATTTCAGATGCCCCAGATTCTTGTTATGATGGACTCGATTTCATCCAAAAAACCTGTCCTGTCCCTATCCTTGATACAATGGGAACAACTCTTGGTGCAAGAATGGGAAGACCTGAAAAAGCAAAACCACGGTTGATGCAACCTGCAAGACACGGTCTGTTTCCGTTGGGCAATATCAGGGGCGTGGGAACTGACCTGAAAAAAGCAGAAAATTACGGAACCATTAATGTGGCACTCGCAGATCGATACTGCCACAATTGCGACCTTCCCCAATATGAACGTTTCTGCATCAAATGCACTGAACCAACTGAATTACGGGGCAGGTGCATAAAATGTGGTGCAACCAATGACGAAGGTCCATGCGACGTGTGTGGTGGACGTGTCACAAACAAAAAACGATATGACCTAGACATCCCGAAAATCCTCAATCAAGTGAGATCAAGAATCGGTGAAATCCCTCAAAAAGTCAAGTTGATTGAGGAACTGAAAAATCCAACATATACCCCTGAAATTATTGAAAAAGGAATTCTCCGTGCAAAATACGGCTTGCATGTGTTCAGGGACGGAACCATCAGGTATGACGCAACAGATGCACCCCTAACCCATTTCAAACCAAAGGAAATTGAAACATCAATTGAGAAACTCATTGAACTAGGCTATGATACTGATATTGAAGGAAAACCCTTGGAAAATGAAGACCAAATCTTGGCAATCAAGCCACAAGACATCATTGTCAATCAAAATTTCAAAGAACATGCTTTTAATGTCGCAAAATTCATTGACGACCTACTGAAATACGTCTACAAAATGGAACCGTTCTATAACCTGAAATCCCCAAAGGATATTGTAGGTCACCTCAT
The DNA here is from genome assembly GCA_015523565.1 of Candidatus Heimdallarchaeota archaeon. GTDB lineage: Archaea > Asgardarchaeota > Heimdallarchaeia > Heimdallarchaeales > Kariarchaeaceae > WAKA01. The sequence continues at coordinate 53,707 of WAKA01000202.1, forward strand.
AATCGGTCTCGCTCCACATACAAGTGCTGGCGTCATCGGAAGAGTCATCGGCTTCACTACTGCAAGCGTCTGTTGGGCACATCCGTTCTGGCATTCTGCGAAACGTAGGAACTGCGTTGCTTACGAGCATGAAATCCCACTCTTTAACGAAAAAACCAATGAACTTGAAATCCACACCATCGGTCAACTTGTCGATCACATTCAATCATATTCAAAAGGTAAAATTGTCGACGCCTTCGGCACCACTGAATTTGAAAATCCCCTGACTCACCTTAAGGCAATATCACTTGACGAAAAAACCCATCGCATAACCCTTGAACCCATCAAAAAATGGATAAAAGGAGAAACCGAATATTGGGTCAAAATCACCACAAATTCTGGCACTGAGCTTATCATGACTCCAAACCACAGGCAACTCGTCTTTAAGAACGGCAAGGTCATCCGCAAAAAGGCTTCCGAACTCCAACCCAATGACCTTCTCCCAACCCCTGCCAAAATCATGCTGCCAACATCACCCACACAAAAACTCAACTTATTGGAAACCTTCTCCAAAAGATTACCTCGATCTCATGAATTCAATCAGTTCAGGAATTCCCTTAGACTAAGAAATGCCCCAATTATTCAACAAACTATACTTCAACGAACCACAAAAGAACAAAGGAAACATTTGACTCAACTTATGCCATTGACAGGAAGCAAACCATTCACTAAACGATGGTTCAACTCAATTCCTCTGTCCCATATCGAGGTACTCGTCTCAAACAATGTCATCTCATGGAATGAAATCCCTAAAAATGCAAGCTTGGGAATTGCAAGAAACGCAAAAACAACCCCTGCTTTTATTGATCTTGACCCCCAATTCTTTAGATTCCTCGGATTATACACTGCTGAAGGATTTGTCCGAAACTCACCAGGAACTTACCAGATTAATATCGGAAACACAACCCCCGAAATCAAGAATGAAATCGAAATGCTATCCCTCAAATTCTGTGGGAAACCATATGCCCCCAAAAATTTCCATAATGTCGTAAACGCAAACAAAATCATCTCTTACCTCATCGCTTTTGCACTCAAGGCAGGAACATCCGCTCTCAATAAAAGAATCCCCTCAATTGTATTTTCCCAGCCAATACAAAACAAACTAGCTTACCTCAGCGGTATCATCGACGGCGATGGATCAATTGTCACTCAAAACAAGGCTGTACAGATATATACCGCAAACAAAAAACTTGCACATGATTACAGACTCCTACTGTCAACACTCGGATATAAGGCAAAAATCTCCTCCGTTGCTGGAAAAAGATTCGGAAATAAAGTCCTCCAAAGATATAAACAGCTGAATAAAATCCCAAACTCCAAAGGAATACTATACCACATTATCATCTATGATCATGACCTCCTCCAAAAAATTAACCTGAAACATCCCAAAAAAATGCAAAAGGCAAAACAAATCCTGCAAAATCCAAGAAAATCATCCAAAACATCATTCTCAAATGACATATTTCTGGATCCAATCAAGTCAATCAAAATAATCAAGAAAAAACAAGCGACATATTGCGCAGAAATTGATAGCAAGAACCATAACCTTGTTTTCCTAAATTCACCAATCACCAGTAATTGTGACGGGGACGAAGATGGGATTGTCCTGCTTATGGATGGCTTCCTCAACTTCTCTAAGGAATACCTACCCACAACCCGTGGATCAAAAATGGATGCCCCCCTTGTATTGGTGACAAAGCTCAACCCTCTAGAGGTGGATGATGAAGCATTTAACCTTGACTTCAGTTATGCATATCCCACTTCATTTTATTCTGAGACCCTGAAAGGCAGTGTCCCCAGCAAACTCCCCGTCCCCCGTATTGAGGACGTTCTTGGAACCCTTCAACAATTCCAGAATGTACCATACACCCACTATACTGATGACATTGCCATTGGTCCATTGGTCACAAAATACAAGATCATCCCCACCATGAAAGACAAACTGTATGCACAAATGGATCTTGCAGAGATCATCTCTGCGGTAGATGCAAAATTTGTGGCAGAACAGGTTCTGAAACGCCACTTCATCCCTGACTTAATGGGCAATCTAAGATCCTTTGCCAAACAGGGAGTCTATTGCGGTACATGCCGTGCCAAGTATCGTAGAGTTCCTCTTACTGGAAAATGCCTCAACAAGAAATGTCCAAAGCCTGATTCTCTTCGTCTCAACATCAATCCTGCATCTGTATACAAGTATCTCGAAATTGCGCAGGAACTGATTGATCGATACCAAATGCGGCATTACATTCAAGACAGGCTTGATCGTATTAAGCTCGGAATTTATGGGCTATTTCCCCCTCCAGAAAAAAAGCAACTGGATCTCTCGGACTTTTTCTGAGCACAAATCAACGGTTAAATCAATGGTGCAGTGTACTCCCTCATTTCAAACTGCTTGCCAATCAACCTGACAAACTGCTTGTCCTTGGAACGCAATCCGAACGTCTCTATGGGGGTATGGAACACCTGAAACACAAGTTCATCATCAACAACCATGTATGATGACATCTCAAGCTTTGACAGTTTTATTTCCAGCTTCCCCTTGTCAAACAGCTCCTTGACCTTCACCTGACCTGAATTCAAGTCCTCCAATGCACCGGAAACCGTCCTCAATAGATCACTGGCCTCCTCCTCTGGAAAGGCAAGCCTTGCTTGGATATCTCCCACCTTTGAAAGATATTTCGTGCTAAAGGTCTCAAACGGGATGATATTGAAAAAATTCGGTGCAATCATCAATGTCAGGCTTTCCTTCGCCTGCATAAAACTAGAAAGTATCTGGTGGGGAAGCTGGGTTTCCTTCAAGTGAAGAACCATTGCCGCTTGATCAATGGACGTGGCCCGTGACATGATCTTTTTCTGCAATTCCTGCAATTCCTTCAGGGTGTCATTGAAAACATGCAATTCCTCTTCCTTCACAGCCCGTAAATATGCAAACAACGCAGTCTCGTCCCCAATCCAATATTTTGCTGGTCTTGTCCCGCTTGAATTGACCAATTGCTTGTTGACCAACTGAACCAATGCAGGATAAACCTTTGAATCTGGAAGGTCCAGTATCTGTGACAGTTCCTTGCCTGTCACATTTGGAGTCTCCAAAAGCTGTCCATAAATTTTCGCCTCGTTTTTTGCTAGAATCCCCAAGGAAATGAGCAAATCAATGAACTTCCTCAGGTCAAATTCCTCGACTGCACCAGAACGCTCTATTATCATTCAAATATGCTATGGTTTCATGCTTAATATATTTACTCCTCATTTACGGTAGTAAATTAATTCATCCTCAATCCAAATCCTCAATCAATTTCTCAAATTCTGCATCCAAATCCTCATCCTCCTCCCCAATCAATTCAGACAGCTCATCCATCCCCTCCGTCTTTTCCTCCCATAATTCATCTGATCCAGCATCCAGTTCCTTTTTCCGACGCTCAAGTATTCCGTAAACCTTGTTCTGATCAACCCCATTGATTATCATCATGACCGCCTCCTTGGCAACAAGCATGTTCTCGTACTTCCCAATTATTGAAACTGTCGAACCTTGGACAACAATTGAAGTGCGTGTCAGCCTCTCTATTGTCTTACGAGTTCGCCCCCTTGTTCCAATCAGCCGTGACCTGATGCGTATCAACGCAGATTTGTTCCCCCTTGTAAATTCCTTCAGGTTGATGATCTCAAGAAAATAATTGTCACTGAACAGGAACATGGCTTTCTCTGGAGTATAACCCCTCCCTATTGCCTTTACAACGTTCTGGGCCCGTAACTGCAAAAGGGGGTCACTGTCATCAACAGGAATGATTGCAACCTCACCCGTCTCCGAATCAATCTGAAGACGGACACGACCGCGTTTTTCAATTTCCTTCTTTACAGTGCCTTTTGGTCCTATCAACACCCCGACCCTATTCTTCGGGATCATTATGTATTGTGCATGGTCAATCACTAAAAGAATCTGAGTCGATTCAATATATCTGCATTGCGAAAGAAAACTCATTCACCTGACTGTCAATGCCCTTCAAATCATAGAATATACTCCTTCATCAATGGAGACCCAAAAAATCCATTATCAATCGTCTCCAAAAAACTCTTTAATCTCTTTAAGGGGAACTATGCCTTGGATGAATAGACGATTTGTGGTCGAAACCTTAAATTCCTTGCCAGAATACATCTCAAATTGGATATTTGCTTGTTTGAGTTTCGTCAAAAACTCATTGATTTGATTGATCCCTGAAAAATCAAAAACCACAATGAATTCATAGCCATTTACTGCAATTTTTTTAAATCCTGCAAGAAGGAAATAATCTAATCCAATATCATTTGTAAACTTCCCACATACCTGTATTTCAACCTTGAAATTGGCAAATAATTTTCGACCTCCAACAACGCGTCCCAAAAATAGGAGGACTTTTCCATTGTTCATTGGAATTTTGAATGTTTGAACTTTCTTGAAAAAAATAAATGGATAAGTGACCTCTAAAAAAACGATCCCTGAAACAAAAACTGGTTTTTTTCCATATAGCGTTTCCCATTATTAACCATGAATGAAAACGAAACAATCAGATCTCCTTGTAAGAAAAACAAAAACACCTGCCATTTATTCTGGTATGGTAAGATAAGCGATGTGAAAAGAATTAGAATGAAAACAGGATATAATATCTCATTAAAATACTCAATTTTGAATGTTGGAAGGAATAGGAAGGTAATTTTGATGAGTAAAACACTTAACAATATTGCACAAACAATTATTAAGCATTCAACCAAAAAAAGAAATGCCAAAGTTTCAATGGATTTATTATAGTTCAAAATTAAGTATATTATTTTTATTGGAATAAGAATGATCAAAACACCCCATGCAAAATAGTCTGGCGGTGTAATTTGTTTTAACAAAGAATGCTTAAAATCACTCTTCTAGAAGTTATCTCCCATTAGATCATTGCACCTGTATATAGATTTCTTTGGAGAATGGTGACTGAACACCTCATCTCATAGAGAATCGATCTATGGTCATTAAAAAAGACTAATCAGCTTGTTTTAATCTTTTAATAAATTAGATATGTCTGATCTTTTTTTCCTTTTATCAACAATTCAACAAATATGTAGTGTTGGAAAAAACATTTTGTTGAGAATGATTCTTCCACATCTGGAAATGTGATTCTATTATTTCACAAACAAAATCCATTCCTACCAAATTTCCAATGGAAAATGTTTATAGGGGCTGGTAAAGATAAATAATTATATGGATGAAACTGCCATGTTCTTGGACACAAGACAAACAAAGCAGGATGACAAAAATTCCCGACCAAAACCACGACTTGGCCGAAGAGAAAGCGAACCGCATTCAGACGAGATAAACTACCTCTACGATGTCCTTTCATCTAATTTCCCAAAAGACCGGGTGTTATGGGATCTTCATCATTATTTCACCATTGCTGGAGAATTGATTGACATAGTTTTTGACATCTCCTATTTCAAGGATTTTCAATTGCCTTTCAGGATATCCTCCTATAATGCACAAAAATATGGCAACCGTGTCCCCACCATGGCAATCAACATCCTATCTGCATCAACATTTAAAAACGACCTTGGTATCATCCTTGAACAATGCCAAAGATTGAAAATACCAGTATATGTCATGTTTAGCGATCACCTCCAGGCACCAAGCTATGTAAAGGCTCCTATGCTAAAAATATATTATCTAGAGGGAAACCAATACCACACAGCAGAAACAAGGGATATTTGTTGCAGGGAAGGGGAGGAACCAGCCCCATCAAAACTCATTGATGTCCTTCCAGATGTCTTACCCTTCAAATTCGGGATCATGGAACGAAATGAAAGGTATTTGAAAGACACAGTATCTCCACTGTACTTCCTTGCATTGGTTGACAGGGTCACTGGCAAACTTCTGCTCACCCGAAGGCAGAAAGCAGAAAAAAGAGCCGATGAAGAGAAGAGAAGGGCTGATGAGGAAAAGAGAAGAGCGGACGAACTGCAGAAAAAACTTGAAATGCTGGAAAAAGGGCAATGGTCTGATAAACAACAAACAAGATAGAAATGGTGTTCATCCCTTCTAAATCAGTCATGGTGGCGCGAACTCTTACTTTATTCTTCCTGCATTCCCCTAAAATTATGAAATTAGAACGCTTATTTTTGCACCGCTAAAAAAAATACTCTTATGTTCCATCGAAACTCTCTATCTTTATAAACTTAATTTATAACAAATGAACATCAAATGATTGAATCAAGGAATGAAGAAATAAATCCATCTGAAATCTCTCTTTTACCTGTATTTTTGGCGTTGAAAGAATATCGACAATCTGAAGTCACTGAAAAAAAACTTGTTGAAATAATCGAAAATTCAGAAATTAATGAAGGTCATAAGAATTTTGTTATTGCAAATATCGATGATTTTATTGAATTCTGTCTGAATTGGGGGATCCTTCATGAAATCGGCTATCACTACAAAATAAACTGGGATAATCTTCTCATGCAGATTTCTTTGGAGGATGTTGATTGAAGGAATACCTCATCAAAGATACAATTCATGGTAACATTGCAATTTCATTAATTGAAAAACAAGTAATTGATCATCCCTATTTTCAAAGATTAAGAAACATCTCTCAACTTGGAATGGCGTCAATGGTTTATCCAACTGCAAATCATACACGATTTGAACATTCTCTTGGTGTAATGTATGTTGTTTCTAAAATGTTTGATGCTGTGCTTTCCTCATGTTCCCTCGATTTTTTAGAACTTTGGTTTGATGATTTAGCAACTTACCTCATTAAACAATATGGTTTTAAATTCAACGATCTTGAAGGGCGAATTGCTGAAACCATTAGACAAAACTTAAGGCTAGCTGCTCTCCTGCATGATGTTGGGCACCTTCCAAAATCACATAGCTTTGAAGAAGGATTCCAATATTTTGTATCAAAGCAAGATAAATTAAAAAAATATAAAACAAATCATGAAACTGTTGGACACAAAATTATTGAAAAACACTTTTCATTTCTTGATCAATCTAATGACAGCAATTTAACTATAAGCACTAAATTAATAATTGATATTCTCTCAATTGAAAAGCATGAATGGAATCAACTAGATCAGAGACAAAATCATGTTTTATGTGGATTGAAAGATTTTGTTTCTGGAAATGTGGACGGGGATCGACTTGATTATGTATTGCGAGATGCATATTACACAGTCCGTTCAGGATCCTATGATCTTGAACGATTAATCTCAAACCTTGAAATCAGAAAAATACATGGGTGTTATCGTCTAGTTTTCAAAAAAAAAGCAATTTCCAGTCTTAATGGTTTTTTCCTCTTCAGGTATCGTCTTTATCAGGAAGTCTACCACCATGCAATTATTAATCTATATGACATCATCTTTGAAACCTTCGTTGACTACAAACTCACAACTCTTGCGAAAACAAATAAAAGGCAGATTGTTGATCTCTGTAGAAAAATAATTGATGGGTATTTAATCGACAAAAAACTTAAATCCACTCATTCCTCTCTTATTTTCAATAATAACCTTCCGTTAGACGATTCAACTTGGATGACCTCACTAGCTCTCCTTATATTTGATTCAACTAAAACAAAACCATTTGTTGATCCCACTGCCTATATCAATGACCCCGAAATTCTGTTTAAATCGTTTTCTGATCGGAATTATAAACCCATTTCTCTTTGGAAGGACTATCCTGCCTTTAAAAAAGTCATCCTAAATCCAATTGAAGAGTACATAAAAACAAAAAATCCGCGTTTCTTTGATGAGCAACCCTTGAAAATAGATGAAGATCAAAACGATTTCAACATTATTTTAAACCAAATTCAAACCCTGTTCCTTCAAAATTATCCCAATTTTGACAGGATGAAAAAATATTTGCTTGAGCAAATTGCAATCAGGTTATTTGGAACAACAAAATTAAAACATAAATTATCAATCACAATAACTGATATCTACCAAGAACTCAAGAAAAACAAAATCTTTATTAAAAATATTCTGCTGGCC